>JASHSW010000023.1 GCA_030038595.1 Methylovirgula sp. | reverse complement strand
TCGCGCCTTGGGTCCAAGCATCGCCTACGGGACGGCGGAGCGGAGGTGAGATGTACCGCTACGACGAATTCGATGCCGCCTTCGTTGCCGAGCGGGTCGCGCAGTTCAAAGACCAGGTGGCACGCCGCCTTTCCGGCGAACTGACCGAGGAGCAATTTCGCCCGCTGCGGCTGCAGAACGGCGTCTATCTGCAGCTGCATGCCTATATGCTGCGCATTGCGGTTCCCTACGGCACGCTATCGTCGCGGCAGGCGCGCATGCTCGCCCATATCGCGCGCCGCTACGATCGCGGCTACGGCCATTTCACGACCCGCCAGAATATTCAATTCAATTGGCCGGCGCTCGCCGATTGCCCGGCGATCTTGAGCGACCTCGCCAGCGTCGAGATGCACGCCATCCAGACTTCCGGCAATAACATCCGCAACGTCACCGCCGACCAGTTCGCCGGCGCCGCCGCCGACGAAATCGAAGATCCTCGCCCCTATTGCGAGATTTTGCGGCAATGGTCGTCGCTGCACCCCGAGTTCTCTTTCCTGCCGCGCAAATTCAAGATCGCCGTGACCGGCGCGGCGCGCGATCGCGCGGCGATCCAGGTGCACGACATCGGCTATCACATCGTCCGCAACGCGGCGGGTGAGGTCGGATTCACCTGCTATGTAGGCGGCGGCTTGGGACGCACCCCGTTCGTCGGCCACAAGATCCGCGATTTCCTGCCGAAGGCGGATCTGCTCGCCTATACGGCCGCCATCCTGCGCATCTACAATCTCGAAGGCCGCCGCGACAACAAGTTCAAGGCGCGCATCAAGATCCTCGTACATGAGAAAGGGGCCGAGGCGATCCGTGCCGAGGTCGAAGAGGAATTCGCCCGCAATCCGGAGCCGGCGATCGTGCTGCCGCAGGAGGAGATCGACCGCATTCGCGCCTATTTCGCCCCGCCGGCATTGCCGCCGCGGCCGGCTCACTCTGCGGATTTTGCCGCACGGCGCGCGAAGGACACGGCGTTGGCGCGTTTTGTCGAGCAGAACGTCGTCGCCCACAAGGTCGACGGGTATGGGATCGTAACGATCTCGCTCAAACCCATCGGTGGCATCCCCGGGGATGCCACCGCCGCGCAGATGGATGCCGTGGCCGATCTCGCCGAGCGCTATTCGTACGACGAAGTCCGCGTCACGCATGAGCAGAATCTGGTTCTGCCGCATGTCGCGCTGGGCGATCTGCCGGCCGTCTTCGATCGGCTCTCGGAAGTCGGACTGGCTACGGCCAACGTTGGACTCGTCACCGACATCATCGCCTGCCCCGGTCTCGACTATTGCGGGCTGGCGACGGCGCGTTCCATTCCCATCGCGCAGCGCATTTCCGAACGCTTCGATGCGCGCGGCCGCGAGATCGGCGAACTCAAGATCAACATCTCAGGCTGCATCAACGCTTGCGGCCACCATCACGTCGGACACATCGGCATCCTTGGCCTCGATAAGAAGGGCGCCGAATCCTATCAGATCACGCTTGGCGGCTCGGCCGACGAGAATTGTGCGATCGGCGACGTCATCGGTCCTGGATTTTCGAGCGACGAGATCGTCGACGCCATCGAGACCCTCATCGATACATATCTGAGAGTCCGCACGAGCAAAGACGAGGATTTTCTCGCCGCCTACCGGCGCGTCGGCATGGCGCCGTTCAAGGAAGCACTCTATGAGCGCGCCTGAAGGCTCTCTTTTCGGCGACCAGATCGCCGCCTCGCGGCTCGCCGAGAGGTTTTTCGCCCTCGACGCGCAAAAACTCCTGCGTCTCGCAATCGAGGACTTGTTTCCGGGACGCATCGCGCTCGTTTCGAGCTTCGGCGCGGATTCGGCCGTATTGTTGCACATGATCTCGGAAATCGATCCGGCGACCGCCGTGCTCTTCCTCGATACGTTGCAGCTTTTTCCCGAGACGCTCGTCTATCGCGATAAGCTCGTCGAGCAGCTTCGCTTGACGAACGTCGTGACGCTCAAGCCCGACGCAAGGCTTCTCGCTGCCGAAGATCCCGACAAATTTCTCTGGGCGCGCGATCCCGACCGGTGCTGCGAAATCCGCAAAGTTTTGCCGCTCGCCGCAGCGTTGCAACCTTATGACGCCTGGATCACGGGCCGCAAGCGCTTCCAGGCGGCGACGCGCGCTGCCCTGCCGCTCTTCGAGGCGGAGGGGGCGCGCATCAAGGTCAATCCGCTCGCGGCATGGACGAAAGCGGACGTCGACGCCTATTTCGAAAAGCACGCCTTGCCTCGTCACGAGCTGGTTGCCATGAATTATCTCTCGATCGGCTGCGTGCCGTGCACCTCGCCGATCCGGCCGGGTGAAGACGCCCGCGCCGGGCGGTGGCGCGGGCGCGGTAAGACGGAATGCGGTGTCCATGTCGCGACGCCCGACGCCGGCGCGGATATCTGAAATGGCGCTGTTCAAGGATGGCCGCTTCACGCCCGACCCCTGGCGGCGCGTGGACGATTTCGAAACACTGCCGGCGGAAGGCTGTGTGATCCTGACCCTGGAACGTTGGCGGAGCATGGCGCAGCGGCCGAGCAACCTGGCATTCGGTCTGTCGCTTGCGCCGAGTCAGCCCGTCGAGGCGATCGCCGCCGACTTGCCGTTCCTGAGCGTGATTGCAATCCAATTTCCGAAGTTCACGGACGGCCGGGGCTATTCTCTCGCCCGGCAGCTCCGCCAGCGTCATCACTTCACCGGCGAGTTGCGCGCCACCGGCGATATTCTCTTCGACCAGCTTCAATTCCTGGCGCGTTGCGGATTCAACGCGTTCGAGATCGACGATCCGGTCACGCTTCGATTGCTGGAAGAAGGCCGCAACCCGGACGCGATGCAGCTTTTCTATCAGCCCGGCGACGGGCCGGAAAAGGACGTCGGCGCGAGCCCTTGGAGACGCCGGTCGATATCCTGAGGCCGCCTAGGCGCTGCAGCCGCATTGCGGCACGATGCGTCGCATATCGCGCCATCCGCCCGAGAATTCCGGCTCATCGAGCTGCCTCTCGAGAATGGTCTGCAAACCGCACAAAATGGGCTGATCGGCTTTATCCATGGCGCGATCGACGGCGCACCGCTCGTGCGCCGGCGCTTCCTCGCCGAACTCCCTGACCACGCTCGCGGCGAAAATACCCACCGAAACACCGCGTTGGTCCGCGGCGCGTTTGACGCGCGAGAGGAAAACGAATCCGAGCGAAGCTACGGCCGCGTGCGCGACCTTCTCATGCGAGCAGGTGTGGACGATCTCGTCGAGCAACACGTAAGCCTCCTCTTAACCTCGGCAAGACCCAAGCCCGAATACGCTTGCGCGTACATGTTCGAACCTTGGTCCTGCGACCCAATCCGCAACGCGTTTAGGAAGCGTGTCGGGTGCCACTCGAACGACTCACAAGCGATCACCCCGACACTCGTAATTAATGCCAGCCGAAGTCGGCATTCTCGTGACGGCAACGCGATTCTTTCGTGTTGCATCGCGCGATGTTGTCATGCAATCGCTACACACACACGAACGTGACCGCAGAACAGACAGATACCGTCGCGACCGCAGCGCGGCATGCGCAGTGCAGTCTCCGCAGCGGCTGCGGGCGGCGCCCCTCTGGAATGATTCGTTTTCTTGCTTCGCCGCAAGAGCGCCGCGGCATCCTCGCAATTGGCGGCCGCAATCGACATCGAGCGGCAATTGTGAATTATGTTGATGGAACTCTTTTCGCCAAAGATAGTTCCGGCCGCTTGTGTTTTTTTGCACATTTCGGCGCGTCCGGCGAAGAGGCTTCGGTCAATGGGTAAATTTTTCTTTTAGAGCCGGAAACCATCATGAACGAACATGAGCTTCGCCAAGCCCTTGTTGAAAATTGTCTCAAACTAGAACGATTAAACGTCAACCAAGGCATGGTCGGCAATCTTTCGGTGCGCTGCGGCGAACGGATGCTGATCACACCGACCGGCGTGCCTTACGACAAAATGACCGCACCGATGATCGCGCGCATGCCGATCGAAACCGACTACGGCGCCTGGTTCGGCCCGCTGGCGCCGTCGAGCGAGTGGCGCATGCACCTCGATATCATGCGCGCCCGCCACGACGTCGGCGCCATCATCCACACGCACGCGGTCTATGCGACCACGCTCTCGCTTCTGCACAAGCCTATCCCCGCCGTGCATTATATGATTGCCGCTTTCGGCGGGGCGACGGTACGCTGCACCAAATATGCGCCGTTCGGAACCAAGGAGCTGTCGGACCTCGCAATCGACGGTCTGGCCGATCGGCACGGCGTGCTGCTCGGCCAACACGGCATGCTGGTGACCGGACGCGATCTTCCGGAAGCGCTGTGGCGGACGGTCGAACTCGAAACGCTCGCCAAAATGTATGTCCTGGCGCTCGGGATCGGGCGCCCCTACGTTCTGCCGGACGACGAGGTCTCGCGCATCGTAGAACGGTTTAAGTTCTACGGATATCATCCAGAAAAGACAAAGGTTTCCTGGCATGCCGACGTCGCGGCTTCGGAACCGCGCATGCCGCCCCTGACTCGCCGCAAGACAAAACCGAAGCGCAAGCCACGCAGCTAGGCCCGCACTTCACCAGGTTCCGGTGTTTGGCATCGAGGCCCAAGGTTCGCGGGGAACTTTTGCGCCGCCTTTCTGGAGAAGTTCGATCGAGATCTGATCCGGCGAGCGGATGAAGGCCATGTGGCCGTCACGCGGCGGTCGGTTGATCGTCACCCCGGCTTTCATAAGCTTGTCGCAGGTCGCATAAATATCCTCGACGGCGAACGCCAGATGACCAAAATTGCGGCCGCCGGTATAGACTTCGGGGTCCCAATTGTAGGTGAGTTCAAGGAGCGGCCGTTGCGTCTGCCGGGCGCGCTCGGCATCCCCGGCCGCGGCGAGATAGACGAGCGTATAGCGGCCTTTTTCGTTGTTGATCCGACTCATTTCGACGAGACCGAGTTTGCCGCAGTAGAAATCCAGCGCCTTGTCGAGGTCGGCCACGCGGACCATCGTATGCAAATATTCCATATTGCCTCCGTGCTTACAGCGAAGCCCCGGCCGCAATCTTGCCGGCCGGAGCCTCCGCGCCGCGGTTTGCCGGCGAGATTGCGGTACCGATAAACCGCATCCCAGCGGGCTCGGCAACATATTCGTCGAAGACGGATCGGGACGGCCATGGATAAGGCCCAAAGCATCAAGGAACGCGTCGCGCTCAGCTCCGCCGCTGCGAGCGCGCTGCTGACGATCGGCAAATTCGTCGCCGCCCTTTCATCGGGATCGCTCGCTTTGCTCTCCGAGGCGGGCCATAATCTTGCCGACACGGGCATCACGATCCTCACCTATTACGCCGTGCGTATCGCCGGCAAGCCGGCCGACGCGGAACACAACTACGGCCACGCCAAGGTCGAGACGTTGGCCGCGCTCGCCGAAACTGCCTTTCTCTTCACGTTGGCCATCTTCATTCTTTTCGAGGCCGTAAGGCGGCTGCACGAGCGGGTGGAAATCGACGCCAATATCTTCGCATTCGGGGTTCTTGTCGTCTCGATTGTCGTCGACGTCTCCCGATCGATAGTCTTGTCGCGCGTCGTGCGCGAGACGAAGAGCGACGCGTTGGCTGCCGATGCCCTGCACTTCGGCTCCGACATCGTCGGTTCCTGCCTCGCCCTGCTCGGGCTCGTCGCGGCGCGCTTCGGGTTTCCGCAAGGCGATGCGCTGGCGGCTCTCGCGGTTGCCCTGTTCATCGCCGTGGTCGGCTATAGGCTCGGGCGGCGCGCCGTCGATAATCTTATCGACGCGGCGCCGAAAGGGCTGGCGGGCGATGTGCGCGCCGTCGCCGCGAATGTTCCT
Organism: Methylovirgula sp.; assembly: GCA_030038595.1. Taxonomy (GTDB): domain Bacteria; phylum Pseudomonadota; class Alphaproteobacteria; order Rhizobiales; family Beijerinckiaceae; genus Methylovirgula. The sequence goes on along the minus strand of JASHSW010000023.1, from coordinate 7,811 downwards.
GGCGTCGTCGATGTCGACGACGTGCGATTGCGTCCGGCGGGCGCAGAAGTGCTCGGTGACATCGGAATCTCCGTGCCACGCACTTTGCCGCTCGAAAAGGTGGCGGCGATCAAAGACGATGTCAGCGCCGCCATCGCCGCCGCGCACCCGGGCGTGACGCTGACCGTTACGACCACGCCGGTCGCACTCGATGACGAGAGCGTCCTCGAGCGCGTCCTGCTGATTGCCGCGAAGCGTCGCGCCTCCGTTCACAACGTGATCGTCCAGCAGGTTGCCGGCCGAACTTCGCTCAGCTTCGATGTCGAGGTCGACGGATCCATGCCGCTCGGCCAAGCGCACGCCATTGTCTCCGGACTCGAATCCGATGCGCGCAAGGAGCTAGGACCCGACATCGAGGTGGAGACGCACATCGAACCGCTCGAACCGCGCGCGTTGCCCGGCCAAGATGCGCCGGAAGACGTGCGCAAGGCGATCGCCGCGGCTCTCATCAAATCCGCGGCCGACAAAGTCGTCGCGATTCACAACGTCAGGGTGCGGCAGACTCCGGATGGGTTGATCGTCAATTATCACTGCCGCGTCGATCCGAAGCTGAGCGTCGATGCGGCGCACGAGGCGGTCGACGAACTCGAAGAACGGGTGAAGGCCGAATTTCCGAACATTCTGCGCATTATCGGCCACGCCGAGCCTTTGCGCTAGGAGCGTGCTAAGCCTCCGGCGGTGGCCGCATGCCCGGCCTGGACGTTTAGCCCGTTCCGAGGAGCGCGCATGAATTGCGCCCCACAGCGTGGAAGGGAGCATTGGGCGAGGCAGCATGTTTTTTGAACTTTTGCGCACCCGCCGTTTTGCACCGCTCTTCTGGTGCCAATTTCTTTCCGCTTTCAACGATAATTTCGTGCGCAACATGCTCGCGATGCTGGTTCTATTCCGGCTCGGCGGAAAAGATACGGGCGTGCTGATTACCCTGGCGATCGGGATCTTCACCCTGCCCTCCATCCTTCTCTCCGCGCTTGCCGGCGATATCGCCGACGCGCACGACAAGGCGGCCGTTGCGCGCGCTTTGAAATTCGCCGAGATCCTCGTGCAGATCGTGGCTGCGGCGGGGATTTGGCTCGATCGCCTGCCTTTGCTCTACGCGGCGCTCTTCGGCCTCGGCGTGATCGCGACGCTGTTCGGCCCGGTGAAATACGGGCTTCTGCCCGATCATTTGAAGCGCCACGAACTCGTCGCCGGCAACGCACTCGTCGAAAGCGCCACGTTCCTCGCCATCCTCTTCGGCCTGATCGCCGGCGCGCTCGCGGCGAACCGGAACGTCCCGCCGCAAACCATCGCTCTCCTGCTGATGATCATCGCGCTCAGCTCGTTTGCGACGAGTTGGTTCATTCCGCAGACCGCCGTCGGCGCGCCCGGCTTGCGCGTCCGCGCCAATGTCTTTGCTTCGACCGTTTTGCTGCTCGGCGAACTGCGCCGCGGGCTTTTTCTTTGGCGCAGCGCCCAGGCGCTTTCCTGGTTCTGGCTGACCGGTGCCGTCGCCATATCGCTCGTGCCCGTCGCGGTACGCTATGCGACCGGCGCCGGTACCGAAGTCGAAGCGGCGATCAGTGCATTGTTCGCGATCGGGATCGGCGCCGGTTCGCTCGCCGCGGCGCGGATCGCCGGCGGCCGTATTGCGCTGACGCCGGTGCCGCTTGCGGCGCTCGGCATGGGGATTTTTCTCGTCGCGCTCGGCGCGGCGACAAGCGGAATTACCGCATCCACGGCCGCCGATCTGCCGCTTGCCACGTTTTTCATGAGTTCGCGCGGACTATTCGTCGGCTTCGCCATCCTCGGCCTCGCCGCCGCTGGCGGACTTTTCTCGGTGCCGCTGTTCGCAGCCGTGCAAGCGGTCGCGGCACCGGAGCGGCGCGCCCGCACCATCGCTGCCGTCAACATTCTGAACGCCGTTTACATCATCGCCGGAACGCTGCTGACGGCTCTGCTGCAAAGCCGCCTCTTCGGCTTGTCCGAACCATTGCTCCTTGCTTTGCTCGGCATCTTCAATTTCGGCGCCGCCGCCTACGTGCAAAAGGCGATCCTTCCTTTGTCGCGCAAAGCCGGCGCATAACCCGTCAGAATTGCGCGGGGTTTGCGCGACGCGGCCGAGGCTCTATGATCGAACCTCAGATCGTCGCCCGGCGTTGTTGATCACTACCTTCCAAGGCCTTCATGCGCACCGAGATAGCCAAGCCGATCCGGCTCGCCGACTACCGTCCGCCGGATTACCTGATCGATACGGTCCATCTCGACGTCGGGCTCGACCCGCACGCGACGCGGGTCGTCGCGCGGCTTTCGATCCGTCCCAACCCGAAGGGAAGCAGCGGTGCCGATCTGACGCTCGACGGCGACGGGCTAAACGTGAAGCGCCTTGTGCTCGACGGCAACGCGATCGACGTGCGGGCCAATTTCGTCACCCCCGACGCATTGACCATCGCCCATCCTCCGCAGCGTCCGTTTACGTTGGAGGTCGAGACCGAAATCAATCCTTCGGCGAATACCTTTTTAATGGGCCTATACCGTTCCGGGTCGGCCTATTGCACGCAATGCGAGGCGGAAGGCTTTCGGCGCATCACCTATTTTCTCGATCGTCCCGACGTACTCAGCGTCTACACGACGCGACTGGAAGCGCAAATCGCCGAAACGCCGGTCTTGCTCTCGAACGGCAATCTGATTGAAACCGCAAAGATCGCCGGCACGACTCGGCACTACGCGGTTTGGCACGATCCTTATCCAAAACCCTGCTATCTGTTTGCGGTCGTTGGCGGCGATCTCGGTGCGATCCACGACTCGTTCGTCACCGCCTCCGGACGCCGGGTGGCACTCGGTATCTATGTCGAGCACGGCAAGGAGGAGAGCGCGCTTTATGCGATGGACGCGCTAAAACGCGCCATGCGCTGGGACGAAGTGGCCTTTGGGCGGGAATACGATCTCGACGTGTTCAACATCGTCGCCGTTTCCGACTTCAACATGGGCGCGATGGAAAACAAGGGCCTCAACGTCTTCAATGACAAATACGTGCTGGCCTCTCCGCAGACCGCCACCGACACCGATTACGCGCAGATCGAGGCGGTGATCGCGCACGAGTATTTCCACAACTGGACCGGCAACAGGATTACTTGCCGCGACTGGTTCCAGCTCTGCCTCAAGGAAGGCCTGACCGTCTTCCGCGATCATGAGTTCTCGGCCGATCAGCGTTCGCGCGCGGTACGCCGGATCGCCGACGTCAGAACCCTGCGGGCCCAGCAATTCCCCGAAGACGCGGGGCCGCTGGCGCATAATGTACGGCCGGATTCATACTTTGAAATCAACAATTTCTATACCGCGACGATCTACGAGAAAGGCGCCGAGATCATTCGCATGCTGAAAGTGCTGATCGGCGCCGAGGCCTTCCGAAAAGGCATGGACCTCTATTTCGAGCGGTACGACGGCAGCGCGGCGACGGTCGAGGATTTTCTCGCCTGTTTCGCGGCGAGCTCGGGCCGCGATCTCGATCAGTTCTCGCTTTGGTACCGCCAAGCCGGAACGCCACTGGTCGAAGTCGAATCGACCTATGACGAGCGGGCGCAAACGCTTACCCTCGACTTCCGCCAGAGTTGCAACAAGACGCCTGGACAGGACGAGAAAAAGCCGCTGGTCATCCCGATCGAGCTGGGGCTGGTCGGCGAGCACGGAAAGAATTGCGCGCTCGTTACCACGGCCGAGAACGGCGCAAGCGAGACGGAGATTTCGAGCGGCGTTATCGAGCTCTCGACCGCGAGCCGCCGTCTGACCTTTCGCAACCTGCCGTCGCGCCCGGTAGCATCGCTGCTGCGTGGCTTTTCGGCCCCGGTGCGGCTCGCCCAGCCAGCAAACGAAGGCGACCTCGTCACGCTTACTGCCTACGACAGCGACAGTTTCAACCGCTGGCAGGCCTCGCAGACCTACGCGACTCGCCTGCTTCTGCGTTCGGTCGATCTCGTTCACGCCGGCCAAACGCCGGCGTTCGACCCGCATTTTGCGACGGCGCTGCATCTCGCGCTCGAGGGCAGCGCAGCCGACCCGGCATTCGCCGCGCAGGTGATTACCTTGCCCGGCGAAGCGGACATCGCCCGCGAGATTGGCGCAAACGTAGATCCCGACGCCATCTTCGCAGCCCGCAAAGCGCTGCGCGAAGCGATCGGCGGCGCTCTGGCGCGCGAGCTTCTGGCGACATACGAAGAGCTGACCGAAAATGGCCCGTATTCGCCGGACGCGGCGGCGGCGGGGCGCCGGGCGCTGCGCAACGCCGCGCTTGACCTCTATGCGGCGGCCCATCCGGATGCGGGACTGGATCTTGCGCTGCGCCAATTCGAGGGCGCGCAGTTCATGACCGACAAGATCGCCGCGCTCGGGGTCATTGCCATGCAGCCCGGCGCGGCGCGCGAGGCGGCGATCGAATCCTTCTATCGCTCCTACGCCGGCGAGCCCTTGGTGATCGACAAATGGTTCGCTTTGCAAGCGACGATTCCCGAACCGGATACGCTGGCGCGGGTCAAGAGGCTGATGGACCACCCAGCCTTTTCGCTTGCCAACCCCAACCGGGTGCGTGCTCTGATCGGCGCCTTCGCGTCGGGCAATCAGACGCAATTCAACGCGGCGGACGGCAGCGGCTACGAGTTCGTTGCGACGATCGTTCTGGTGCTGGATGCCAAAAATCCGCAGGTCGCGGCGCGGCTTCTCGGAGCTTTCAAAAGCTGGCGGGCGCTCGTGGAGCAGCGGCGCGCCCATGCCGAGGCGGCACTGCGGCGCGTCGCGGCTGCCGCGCATCTGTCTCCCGACGTCAAGGATATCGCCGAGCGCTCGCTCGCCTAAGCTTCTCTTTTGCCGGGCGAATTGAACGGCCGATCAAATTTCATTTCAGGATTCATTAACTACTGGACAAATCGCCAAGCTCGGATTCAGATGGGGTGATTCGGAAGGATGCGGCACATCGATCCGAATTGATCTCGAGGGGGCTCTGCTATGATCCGTGCGGATGCGGCGGAAGCGTTTGCGCGTGCGAGTTTGTCGCAAACTCCGGCGCCGAACCGACGATTGCTTCAGCGGCCTCCGTTTCGCTTTGACCTCCTGTTGCGTCGTGCCGTCCCGGCGATGATCGCAGTCTTTATCGCCGCGCTGACCACGGCCGCCAGTTTCCTCATCATCGAAGCGCGTGATGCCGCCATCAACAGGGCGATGCTGGACCTCGATCTCATCGCCGCGGCGACGACCAACGACTTCGCGGCGGCGATCGAAAAGGCCGCCGCCGAGGATCCGACCAAAACGCTGATCCAATCTCTGCCCGACCAGGCGTTCGCGCACGGCGAGCGCGTGCTCGTCAGCAACGACACGGGAACGATCGTCGCCGCCTATCCGCCCGAAATCGGCATCGGCGGCGGCCTTCTCGAGCGGCTCGGCGGCGCGCAGCTGCTTACCACCTTTGCCGAGAAAGCCGGCGTTCTGCGCATCACCCTCGCCGACGGAACCGACGCGCTGGCGACGGTGCGGACCTTGAAAGCGCCCTTGGGACAGATCGCTTTCATTCATCCGATGCATGCCGTACTGGCGGAATGGCGCAACGTCGCGTTGCGTTGCATTGCCGCGCTTCTAATAACCGTTTTCGTCGTTTGCTCGCTCGCCTTCGCTTATCTCTGGCAGGCGGCGCGCGCTCGCAAAGCCGATCTCGCTTGCAAGCGCATCGGGGCGCGCATCGACACGGCGCTGAGCCGCGGCCGCTGCGGACTTTGGGATTGGGACGTATCGCGCGGCCGGATCTATTGGTCGGACTCCATGTACGAAATCCTCGGCATGCCGCGCGCCGGACGTTTCCTGTCTTTCGGCGAGATCAATGCGTTGATTCATCCGCAAGACGGCGACCTCGCCCACATGACCGAACTGGCCGCCGCATCGAAGATGAGCTCGATCGATCACACGTTTCGAATCCGCAACGCCGACGGCGGCTGGACCTGGCTGCGCGCCCGCGCCGAGCTTGTGCGCGAGGGCGCCGGCCGGCCGCCGCACCTCGTCGGCATCGCCGTCGATATTTCCGAGCAGCAAATGCTCGCCGAGCGGACCGCCACCGCCGACATGCGGCTGCGCGACGCGCTCGAAGCTGTTTCCGAAGCCTTCGTCCTGTGGGACAGAGACAATCGGCTCGTCATGTGCAATTCCAAGTTTCAACGCTTCCATAATCTGCCGAACGAGGCGGTCGTCGCCGGGCTCGCCTATCGGGAGGTCATGGCGGGCGGCGCGCCGCCGGTCGCGCAAATCACTTCGGGCGAGCACTCGCCGGCCGATGCCAGGACGTATGAGGCCAGGCTCGCGGACGGGCGTTGGCTGCAAATCAACGAGCGGCGCACCAAGGACGGTGGCTATGTTTCGGTCGGCACCGACATCACCGCGCTGAAACGCCACGAGGAGCAATTGATGGATTCCGAGCGGCGTCTGATGGCGACCGTGGCGGATCTGCGCAAATCGCGGCAGACGCTCGAGCAGCAGGCGCAGCAGCTCGTCGAACTCGCCGAAAAATATCTCGAGCAAAAAGCCCAAGCCGAAAACGCCAACCGCGCCAAATCCGAGTTCCTCGCCAACATGAGCCATGAGCTGCGTACGCCGCTCAATGCCATCATCGGCTTCTCCGAAATGATGATGGCCGAAACGTTCGGGGCGCTTGGCTCGCCGCGCTATGTCGATTACAGCAAGGACATCCGGCTGAGCGGCCAATATCTTCTCGGCGTGATTTCCGATATACTTGACATGTCGCGGTTGGAAGCCGGCCGGGTGCGGCTGCAAAGGACCGAAGTGGCGATCGATTCCGTCATCGCCGCCGCCGTCGAGACGGTCGCGGTCGCGGCGCGCGAAAAACAGATCACCGTCACACAGGCGGCGCCGCGCGCCAAACTTCGCGCCGACCGCGCCGCGCTGGAGCGCGTCGTCGCGACGCTGTTACGCAACGCCGTCAAATTCACGCCGGAAAAGGGGCGCATCAATGTGCGCGCCCGCCACGTTCATGGGGCAATGAACATCTACGTCGAGGATACCGGCATCGGAATTGCCCCGGAAGCTCTGCCGCGCCTCGGCCGCCCTTTCGAGCAATGGAACGAGATGCTTGAAAACGGCATGAAAGGTTCCGGACTCGGCCTCGCCATCGCCCGCTCGTTCGTGGCCTTGCACGGCGGCACGATGCGCATTCGCTCGAAACTCGGCGGCGGCACGATCGTGCTCGTGCATCTGCCAGTCACAGAAACGGTGCCGGAATTGTCGCTCTTGGCCGCCGCGCTGCCCAGGCAACCGCCGCGGCAGAGCCTGCCCAGCGCGGCGAGCGCACACTGACTTCACCCCACTACTTGCCCGAATATGGCACGCACCTTCCTGCCGATCTCCGCGAGTTCGGCCGCGAGCTGCGAAAAATCCGGCAGATCCACGGCCGCCGCGAGCCGCCGCTTCACCGCCTCCGGCGCTTCGCGAAGCGGTTGGCTCGGCGGCAGAATCGTTCGCAGCACCTGCGTGACGTCGGAAAAGAGGCGATGCGCGTCGGCGAGCAGATCGGCGGCGGGACGCGCCAGATAGCCGAACGCGGCCGCCTTGGCGATCACCGCGGCTGGCGCGACATCGATCATCGCCGGGTTTTCGCGGGCATAGCGCAAGCAGAGATACTGTCCGAGAAAATCAACGTCCATCATGCCGCCCGCCGCGTATTTGAGGTCGAATGGATCGTCCTCGCCTTTTTCCTTGGCGACAAGCTTGCGCATCGCGGCCACTTCGGAGCGCAGCGAGGAAGA
>JASHSW010000182.1 GCA_030038595.1 Methylovirgula sp. | reverse complement strand
CGTTCCCCGGCGAGCTCGATCAAGGCATTAACGATGGCGTCCTTGGGATCCGGTTTCGAGCCGCTTGCTGCCACCTTCGCCTCCGGCGCGTCCAAAGTGGACGTGTCCCAAAGACTAGAGCGCTAGCCTCGACAGTCAAGATTATCCGCTGCCTTGAGATTCGGACGTTTTACGCCGGTCCGCCCGAAAGCTCCTGGGCGCGCCGCTTGGCCGCCGCGACCGCGTCCCTAATCAGCTTTTCCAATCCGGCTTCGCCGCTGAGAACGGCGAGCGCCGCAGCGGTCGTGCCGCCCGGCGAAGTGACGGCTGCCCGCAGCTCTGCGACGGAGACTTCCGGCTGACGCACCAGCAAAGCGCCGGCGCCTTCGATCGTAGCGCGGGCAAGCCGGGTTGCGAGATCGCGTGGCAGACCGGCTGCGACGCCCGCCGCAGCCAGGCATTCGGCGAGATAGAATACATAGGCCGGGCCGGAACCTGAGACGGCGGTAATCGCATCGATCAAACCTTCGTCGGATAGCCATTCGACGCGCCCGACCGCGGAGAGAAGCACGTCGGCGGTCTGCTTCTGCGCCGAAGTTACGCTCGCGGAAGCGACCGCCGCCGTGATCCCGCTGGCGGCCGCGGCCGCGAGATTGGGCATGGCGCGTACGATTGCACCAGGCAGGCGTTGCGCGAGATTGCGAATCGTCTTGCCGGCGAGAATGGAGATGACGAGCGTATCCTGGCGGGTGAGCGGAGCAAGCAGCGGGGCAACGTCGTCCAATACCTGCGGCTTGACGGCGAGCACGAGCACCGAAGGCGGCGTCGCGGGCGCGCCCAGCGCAATGCCGCGCGCCAGGCAGAGCGCCGCGATTCGCGGGGCGAGTTGAGGATCGAGCACATGAATGCGCGCCGCATCGAAGCCGCGGTCGAGCCAGGCTTGCAGCAAGGCGCCGCCCATCTTGCCGGCGCCGACGAGCAGCAGCGAGGCGATTTCCCCGCCGGTGGCCATTTACGCTTCGCCTTTCGTCTCCAACATGGCCGTATCGAGCGCCTCCCGGCCGCTCTTGCCGGCCCAGACCACGAACTGAAAGGCCTGATAATAACGCTCGCACGCAGCGACCGCACTGGTCAAAGCCGCCTCGCACTGGTGCGCGTTGAGGGCGGCGCCGCCTGTCAATAGCATCGCATGCCGAAACATGATCACCCCGTCCTGCGGCCAAATATCGAAGTGGCCGATCCACAGCTGCTCGTTGATGAGCGCCATCAAGGCGAGCATCTCGTTGCGCCGCGCTTGCGGTACTTTGAGGTCGAAGGCGCAGGCGACATGCACCGCCTCCATGTCCGCGAGCCAGGTGAATGCGATGTTGTATTCGGTAAACGCGCCGGCGACGGCGATCGATATTTCATCCTCTTCGTCGCGGTCGAACGACCATTGATTGTGAGACGCGATCCTTTCGATCTGATCGACGGGATTTTCGGTTTGCGTAAGATCAATTTGCGAAAGCATGCCGATGTCCTGGAAGAATGATGATTTCGAACGCCAACCGACCCGAGACGCCGGGGCTGAGCCGCTGCGAGCCAAAGCCGGCGATGGTCCACAACAAGCCATGCGGCCTCCTCGCGCATGACCGAAATAAATGAGACGGCCGTCGTGCCGCCAAAGCGAGCTATTTGTCGCGACTCATGTTGAAGATACAGAATCACATCGTGAGGTGATTCTGCAACAGCTCGACGACATCAAAACGTGTTGCGCACGCAAACTCTCCGTCGGCGCGGCGCTCCGCGCCGATTTCTCCACAGGCGCAGATGATCTTCCGAAGGCAGGGCGAAGAAGACTCGCGGCTTGCGTCGGCGCCGGGGAAAACAGTGGATAAGCGCCGCCAAGCAATGCAGCGGCCATGCTCAAATCGACCAGTCGCCGGAATCATCGAAACGCTCGATATAGGAGCGCTCGACAAGGTAGGCGATCACTCTGGCGCTGGATTGCTGAGCGGTGGCGTCGCGTTGGGCAAGCACGAGCTCGGGCGCCTTGGGGGATTCGTAGGCCTGATCGACACCGGTGAAATCTTTGATCTCGCCGGCAAGCGCCTTTTTGTAGAGGCCCTTCGGATCGCGCGCGATGCAAAGCGCAAGCGGCGTATCGACGAAAATCTCGACAAATTCGCCGGGCGCCAGAATGTCGCGCACCATCTGCCGTTCGACCGCAAACGGCGAGATGAAGGCGCAGAGAACGATAAGGCCTGCATCCGTCATAAGCTTCGCGACTTCGCCGACGCGGCGGATGTTTTCGAGGCGATCGGCGGCGGAAAAGCCGAGGTCCTTGTTCAATCCGTGCCGGATATTGTCGCCATCGAGAAGAATCGTATGTACGCCGCGCGCGTGCAACTGCTGTTCGACGAGGTTCGCGACGGTCGACTTACCGGAGCCGGGCAGGCCGGTGAACCAGAGAACGGCGGGGCGCTGATGTTTCATTCGCGCCCGCGCTTCCTTGACGATGGTTAGGTCCTGCGGATGGATGTTCGTTGCCCGTCGCAGGCCGAAGGCAACGAGTCCGGCGCCGGCCGTCGCATTGGAAAATCGGTCGATGAGAATGAACGCGCCCATCACCCGATTTTCTGCATAAGGGTCGAAGGCGATCGCCGCGCTGGTAGCAAGATTGCAAAAGCCCACTTCGTTCAGGCTCAGGGTCTTGGCCGGATGTTGCGCGAGCGTGGTGACGTCGAGCCGATATTTGACTTCGGTCACGCTGACCGGAATGGTGCGCGTCCCGATCTTCATGAGATAGGAACGGCCCGGCAGGAGCTTTTCGTCGCTCATCCAGATGAGATTGGCGGCGAACTGGTCGGCGACATCGGGGCGCGCGTGGGGTGCGGCCAGCACGTCGCCGCGTCCTATGTCTACGGCGTCGGCGAGCGTCAAGGTGACCGAGTCGCCGGCCCGACCCACCTCGAGATCGCCGTCCGCCGCGACGATACGCTCGATGCGGGTCAATTTGCCCGAGAGGGCGACCACAACCTCGTCGCCTCGCCGAACTTCTCCCGAAGCGATCGTCCCGCAAAATCCGCGGAAATCGAGATGCGGCCGGTTCACCCACTGTACCGGCATACGGAAGGGCAGCGTGCTGCGGTCTTGCTCGACGCTGATGGTTTCGAGATAGGAAACGAGACTGGGACCCAGATACCAGGGCGTTCGCTTGCTATTTCGCGAAATGTTGTCGCCGAAACGGGCCGAGATCGGGATAGCGACGCAACTCGCAAACCTAAGCGGCGCCGCGAAGGCGGCGAAATCGGCGCAAATCTTCGCGAAGGCCGCTTGATCGTAGCCGGTAAGATCGATCTTGTTGACGGCGAGCACGACGTGACGAATGCCGAGCAGTGAGACGATCGTCGCGTGCCGATGCGTCTGCGGGAGCAGTCCCTTGCGGCTGTCGACGAGCAGGACGGCGAGATCGCAATTCGATGCGCCGGTCGCCATATTGCGCGTATACTGTTCGTGGCCCGGCGTATCGGCGACGATGAAAGCGCGGTTGCTGGTCGAAAAGGCGCGGTAGGCGACGTCGATGGTGATGCCCTGCTCGCGTTCCGCTTCGAGCCCATCGACGAGCAGAGCGAAATCAATGTCGGGCCCGACAGTCCCGTGTTTTTTCGAGTCGCGCTCAAGCGCGGCGAGTTGATCCTCGTGGATCAGTTGCTGTTCGTAGAACAGCCGTCCGATCAAGGTGGATTTGCCGTCGTCCACGGAGCCGCAGGTCAGAAAGCGCAAAGTGGGCAGCGCCGCCGCGTGGCCCGCCGCGACGCGCTTCCGCAGGGTTTCGATCTCGACGGCTTCGCTCATCAAAAATAGCCCTCGCGCTTCTTCTTCTCCATCGATCCCGTTTCGTCGTGATCGATCAGCCGCCCCTGCCGCTCCGAGGTCTTGGCATTGCGCATCTCGGCGAGGATGTCGTCGAGCGTTGCGGCGGCGGAGCGGATCGCGCCGGAGAGCGGATAGCAGCCGAGCGTGCGGAAGCGGACGCGCTCCAGGCGCGGCTTTTCGCCGGGCTTGAGCGGCAGGCGTTCGTCGTCGACCATGATCAGCGTTCCGTCGCGCTCGACCACCGGCCGCTCTTTGGCGAAATAGAGCGGCACGACGGGGATCGATTCGGCGGCTGTATATTCCCACACGTCTTGTTCGGTCCAATTGGAGAGCGGAAAAACGCGCATCGATTCGCCCGGTTTGATCCTGGTGTTGAATAGCCGCCAAAGTTCCGGGCGCTGGTTGCGCGGATCCCAAGCATGCGCGGCGGAACGATGTGAAAAAATCCGCTCCTTGGCGCGACTCTTTTCCTCGTCGCGCCGTGCCCCGCCGAAGGCCGCATCGAACCGATATTTGTCGAGCGCCTGCCGTAAAGCTTCGGTCTTCATCACCTGCGTATGCAGCGCCGATCCCGAGGCGATCGGCGAAATGCCGCGGCGCAGGCCTTCTTCGTTGGTATAGACGATGAGATCGACTCCGAGGCGCGCCGCCGTGGCGTCGCGGAACGCGATCATCTCCTTGAATTTCCACGTGGTATCGACGTGCAACAAGGGGAAGGGCAGCTTGCCCGGATAGAACGCCTTCTGGGCGACGTGCAGCATCACGCCCGAATCCTTGCCGATCGAATAGAGGAGCACCGGACGGGCGAACTCGGCCACGACCTCGCGCATGATGAAGATCGCTTCGGCTTCGAGCTCGCGAAGATGCGCCGAAAGGTTATTCACAGATTATTTCCGATTGAATTCCGATTTCACATTGCATTTGCTCTTATCCGTTGGCCTCGGCAGGTGCAAATCGCATCCGGCCGCGCCGCTAAAGTCGCAGGGCATTCTGCGGCGCAGGCTTGAGAACCAAAGGTAGCCCGGCGGCAATGAGCACGACGGCGTCGCAGACCGCAGCCATGTTCTGGTTGAGGCGCCCCTGCGCATCGCGAAACCGGCGACCAAGTTCCGTAGGGGGGACGATTCCGAGCCCGACCTCGTTCGAGACGAAGATGGCGGGTCCGGCGAGCTGCCGGATTGCTGCGGCGAGCAGCTCGCTCTGCGCCTCGGGATCATCTGCGTGGTGCATGAGATTGCTGAGCCAAAGCGTCAGGCAATCGACGAGCAGAATTGTGTCTGCCGCCGCCTCGCGCTGCACGACATGCACCAGCGCCAAGCTTTCCTCGACGACGCGCCAGCCGTCGCCGCGCGTCTGCCGGTGCGCCGCGATGCGCGCCGCCATCTCGGCGTCTCCGGCCTGCGCCGTAGCGATCAACACCCGCTTCTTGCAGGCTCGCTCGGCGCATCTCTGCCCGTAACGGCTTTTCCCCGAACGCGCGCCGCCGATCACCAAAAGGCTGCGAAACTGCGGCAGTTCATCCATGCCAGCCTCTATCCCGCGAAGCCGCCGGCACGGCAAGGCTTGACAACGGCCACGTCGGACCGCGAGACCAGATCACCCGCGTTTCGCGAAGACCCTGAAGATGCGACGTTTCGCCCTGCTGGTTCTCTCGTTCATATCCTTGAGCGGTCTGCCCGCGCCGGCCGCCGACGAGCGGGTCGTCGATGTGTTCGGTTGGAGCGATTACGTCGATCCGCGCGTTCTCGAGGATTTCACCCGCAAAACCGGCATCAGGGTCTTCTACGATACGTATGACTCGGACGCGGCGCTTCTGACACATTTGATGCTTGCCAGAGGCGACTACGATGTCGTCGTTCCTTCCGGTCCCGTGCTGCGCAGAGCGATCGCCGCCGGCCTGCTGCAAAAGCTCGATCGACAGCGATTGCCCAATGCCAGCAATCTTTCGCCGCAGATCATGGCGCGGCTCGCAATCGATGATCCCGGCAACCGCTATGCCGTCAACTACGCGTGGTTTACCCTTGGAATTGCCTTCGATGCGGACAAAGCCCGCGCCCGGCTCGGCGGCGAACTGCCCGATTCCTGGGACGTCATCTTCAATCCGGAGATCTTGAAGAAATTCGCCGACTGCGGAGTCGAAGTGCTCGACGATCCGCAAGACCTCTTCGCGATCGCCCTCATCGCTTTGAAGCTCGATCCCAATACGCGCGATTGGAACGATCTGCGGCGTGCCGCGGATCTTTTGAGCGCGCTCAGGCGGAACGTGAAGAAATTCCATTCCTCGGAATATATCAATGCGCTGGCCAATGGCGATATTTGTCTCGCGGTCGGTTGGTCGGGCGACGCTGCGCTGGCGGCGAGCCGCGCCAGCGAGGCCGATAACGGCATCAACATCGGTTATGCGATCCCCAAGGAGGGAAGCGTCATCGCACTCGATAACCTGGCAATTCCCGAAGGCGCGCCGCATCTCTCGGCGGCGTATGCATTCATCGATTTCCTGCTGCGCCCGGATGTCGCCGCCCGTAACGTCGCTGCGACGGGGTTCGCCAGCGGCGTCGCCGGTGCCAAGGCACTTCTTCCCGCGACCGCTCAGGCGATTTATCCGGACGCCGAAACCATGAAACATCTCTATTCCGTGGGGGGGCGCGATCCGGAGTTGCAAGAATTCATCGAACGCGAATGGACACGGATCAAGGCCGGCAAATAGCGAGCATGCCCCACATCCTTCTTGAACGCTATTTGCATCGCGTCGGGCGCGGCCAGCTCGAACGCGATCCGGCCCAGGAACAGGCATTACGCAGCCTTGAGAAACTGGCGGAGGAACTTGCCTTCTATCGTCCGGCGCGCAAATCGGCGGCGCTCGGCTGGCTGGTCGGGGCGCGCCCCGCAGTGCCGCTGCGCGGCGGCTACATCTGGGGATCGGTCGGGCGCGGCAAGACCATGCTCATGGATCTGTTCTTTGAAGAAGCTCAACTCACCCACAAGCGGCGCCTGCATTTTCACAGCTTCATGGCGGAGGTGCACGCGCGGGTCTTCGCCTATCGCCAGCAACTCAAACGCGGCGAGGTGAAAGGCGACGATCCGATCGTGCCTGTCGCCGAGGCGATCGCCGCCGATTGCTGGCTGTTATGTCTCGACGAGCTGCTGGTGACCGATATCGCCGACGCGATGATCCTCGGGCGTCTGTTCAAAGCTCTCTTCCAATGCGGAGTCGTTCTCGTTGCGACCTCGAATGTCGAGCCGCAGGAACTCTACAAGGAAGGCCTCAACCGAACCTTATTTCTGCCCTTCATCGATCTGCTGACGGAGCGGTTGGACGTGCTGCATCTTGCCGCGCGCACCGATTTCCGGCTCGAGAAATTAAAGGGCGAACCCGTGTATTACGTTCCCGACGACGCCAAAGCGGACGCGGCGTTAACGCGGGCCTTCGCGGCGCTCACCGGCATCGAGCGCGGCCCGAGCGCCCGCCTCGACGTGCTCGGACGCAGTATCCAGGTGCCGCAGGCGAAGGCGCATGTCGCGCGCTTCCACTTCGCGGATCTCTGCTCGGCGCCGCTCGGACCGCTGGATTTCCTGGCCATAGCGCAGAATTTCCACACTGTGATCATCGATGCCATCCCAGTCATTCGCTCCGAACAGGCCGACGCGGCGAAGCGATTCATCCTGCTGATCGACGCGCTTTATGACCAGCATGTGAAACTGATCGCTTCGGCCGCCGCCGAACCGGCGGCTCTCTATCTCGGCAAGCGAAAGCGCGAAGTCCTTGAATTCGGGCGGACCGTATCGCGGCTGATGGAGATGCGCTCGGCAGCCTATCTCGCCCTGCCGCACGGGGGGATCGACACGCCGCGCAGGGCCGCCGCCTCGAAGGCCTGAATCGGCGACCGTCTCGCCTTCGATGACGCCAAGGCCTGCCGAGCACACGAGCTAATTGCTTGAAAATTGGGCCTCATATTGCCGCATGCGGCGTCTGCGTCAAAATTCCACCCTCTATGGGGGGCATCGCGGCGGCGCGGTCTTGCTTTTGTATAGCATCTTCGGCAGAACCGCTGCCGTTCTCCTCGCCGCCGCGGGCGCGTCGATCGGCCTTGGGAGAGGACAACCATGCCACGTCAAAAAATTGGGCTGATCGGCGCCGGCCAGATCGGCGGCACGCTCGCCCATATTGCCGCCCTGAAGGAACTGGGCGATATCGCCCTCTTCGACATCGCCGAAGGCATCCCGCAGGGAAAAGCTCTCGATCTCGCCCAATCCGCCGCGCAGCAGGGCTTTCACATGCGCATTTGCGGCGCCAACGATTATGCGGTGATCGAAGGCGCCGACGTGGTGATCGTCACCGCCGGCGTGCCGCGCAAGCCGGGCATGAGCCGCGACGATCTGCTCAGCATCAACCTCAAGGTCATGGAGTCGGTCGGCGAAGGTATTCGGAAGCATGCGCCCGACGCTTTCGTGATCTGCATCACCAATCCGCTCGACGCCATGGTTTGGGCGCTGCAGAAAGCGACCGGTATTCCGGAGAAGAAGGTCGTCGGCATGGCCGGCATCCTCGATTCGGCGCGCTTCCGGCATTTTCTCGCGGAAGAGTTCAAGGTCGCGCTCGAAGACGTGAACGCCTGCGTACTCGGCGGCCACGGCGACGACATGGTCCCGCTGTTGCGCTATTCGACGATTGCCGGCATTCCGCTGCCGGATCTCGTCAAGATGGGGTGGACCACGAAAGAGCGCCTCGAAGCGATCGTCGAGCGCACCCGCAAAGGCGG
>JASHSW010000022.1 GCA_030038595.1 Methylovirgula sp. | reverse complement strand
GTCGGCGCCCGGTTCGACGACCGCATTACCGGCCGTCTCGACCAATTCTCGCCTGGCTCGACGAAGATCCATATCGACATCGATCCTTCGTCGATCAACAAGAACGTGAAGGTCGATCTCGGCATTGTCGGCGATTGCGCGCATGTGGTAGCTGCATTGCTGGCGCGTTGGCGGGCGCGCGGC
The DNA here is from genome assembly GCA_030038595.1 of Methylovirgula sp. GTDB lineage: Bacteria > Pseudomonadota > Alphaproteobacteria > Rhizobiales > Beijerinckiaceae > Methylovirgula. The sequence goes on along the minus strand of JASHSW010000022.1, from coordinate 6,558 downwards.
TGCAAGGCCGACGCGGGCGCTCTCAAGAAGTGGTGGGGGCAAATCGCCAAATGGCGGGCGCGCAAGTCGCTTTCGTACAGGCATTCCGACAAGTTCATCAAGCCGCAGTGGGCGGTCGAGCGGCTTTACGCGGCGACCAAAGGGCGCGACTGCTACATCACGACCGAAGTCGGCCAACATCAGATGTGGGCCGCCCAGCATTATCGTTTCGAAGCGCCGAATCGCTGGATGACGAGCGGCGGCCTCGGCACCATGGGCTACGGCCTGCCGGCGGCGATCGGCGTGCAGATGGCGCATCCCGGCGCGCTCGTCGTCGACATCGCCGGCGAAGGCTCGATCCTGATGAACATCCAGGAGCTTTCGACCGCCGCGCAATATTCCCTGCCGGTGAAGGTATTCATCCTCAACAACGAATATCTCGGCATGGTGCGCCAATGGCAGGAATTGCTGCACGGCGGGCGCTATTCGCACAGCTATTCGGAAGCGCTGCCGGATTTCGTCAAGCTCGCCCAGTCCTTCGGCGCGCACGGCATCCGTTGTTCGGATCCGGCCGATCTCGATGCGGCGATCGCCGAGATGCTCGATACCCCGAAGACGGTGGTGTTCGACTGCCGCATCGACAAGACCGAGAATTGCCTGCCGATGATCCCCTCGGGCAAGGCGCATAACGAAATGATCCTGCCGGACGACGAAGATCTGGAAGCCGAGATCGACGCCGCCGGCAAGGCGTTGGTGTGAGGTGACATGGACGCTTCCGCGGCGCCGCTCTCGCCCTATTCTTCGGCGCTCGGCAAGTCCAACGTCGAGACGCACACGCTTTCCGTACTCGTCGACAACGAGCCGGGCGTGCTGGCCCGCGTCGTCGGGCTCTTTTCGGGACGCGGCTACAACATCGAAAGCCTGACTGTGGCGGAAGTCGCGCATACGGAACATCTTTCGCGCATCACCATCGTCACCTCGGGGCCGCCCGAAGCGATCGAACAGATCGGCCATCAGTTGGAGCGGCTCGTACCGATCCATACGGTCACCGATCTCACCTTGCGCGGCAACGCGGTCGAGCGCGAACTCGCGATGATCAAAGTTGTCGGAACAGGCCCCGGCCGCGATGCGGCCCTGCGCCTCGCCGACGCCTTCCAGGCGCGGGTGATCGACACCACGGCCGAGAGCTTTGTTTTCGAATTGACCGGCGCCGCCTCGAAGATCGACCAGTTCGTCGACCAGATGCGGCCGATCGGCCTCGTCGAGGTCTCCCGCACCGGAATCGCCGCCATGTCGCGCGGCAAAGATCCGATTTGAGGAACCGCTGCGCCGTCCAACCGAGAGAGCTTCACATCATGCGCGTCTATTACGATCGGGATGCCGACATCAACCTCATCAAAGGCAAGAAAGTCGCCATCATTGGCTACGGCAGCCAAGGGCATGCGCACGCGCTAAACTTGCGGGATTCGGGTGTGAAGGACATCGCCATCGGGCTGCGCGAGGGCTCGGCCTCGGCGAAGAAGGCCGCCGCCGAGGGGCTCTCCGTCAAGTCGGTTGCCGAAGCTGCCAAATCCGCCGACGTCGTAATGATGCTCACCCCCGACGAACTGCAGGGCGATCTCTATCGAGACCATCTGGCCGGCAACCTGAAACAGGGCGCGGCCTTGATGTTCGCGCATGGGCTCAACATCCATTTCAATCTCATCGAGCCGCGCGCCGACCTCGACGTGCTGATGATCGCACCGAAAGGTCCCGGCCATACCGTGCGTTCGGAATATCGGCGCGGCGGCGGCGTGCCTTGTCTCCTGGCCGTGGCGCGGAACGCGACGGGCAATGCTCACGAGCTCGGGCTCTCCTACGGAGCGGCGATCGGCGGCGGACGGGCCGGAATCATCGAGACGACGTTCCGCGAAGAAACCGAAACCGACCTGTTCGGCGAACAGGCCGTGCTCTGCGGCGGACTCGTCGAACTGATCCGCAATGGATTCGAGGTCCTGGTCGAGGCCGGCTATGCGCCCGAAATGGCCTATTTCGAGTGCCTGCACGAAGTGAAGCTGATCGTCGATCTGATCTACGAAGGCGGCATCGCCAACATGAACTATTCGGTGTCGAACACCGCCGAATATGGCGAATACGTCAGCGGCCCGCGGGTCATCACGCCGGAAACGAAAGCCGAGATGAAACGTATGTTGGCGGACATTCAGTCCGGCCGGTTCACCCGCGAGTGGATGCTCGAGAATAAGGTCAACCAGACCTCGTTCAAGGCGATGCGGGCTAAATCTGAGGCGCATCCGATCGAACAGGTAGGCGCCAAATTGCGCGCCATGATGCCCTGGATCGGCGCCAACAAACTGGTCGACAAAGAAAAAAACTGAACGCTGCTTCCGTTTTCAAATCGAAAGGACATTGGACAGCTCGACTATCGAGGCGCGGGGGCTTGCGCGGAAGTATGTAGATACACATTTCCAGCTGCATCGCCTCGGTCGAACGCAAAGAGGTTCAGCATGAAAGTTGAAGGATCGGTCGCGCTTGTCACCGGCGCCAATCGCGGATTGGGCAAGTCCTTAGTCGAGCTTCTTGTCGCCTCCGGGGCTCGCAAAGTCTATGCGGGCGCCCGTGATCCTGCGAAGATCGGCATTCGCGGAGTCGAAGCGATCAAGCTCGATATCACGAATGCAAAGGATGTCGACGCTGCCGCCAGAGCCTGCGGCGACGTCACGCTGGTGTTCAATAATGCCGGCATTGCACCGCTCGGTACGCTTGCCGAGGACGCGTCCCTGCAGATTGCCCGAAGCGTCATGGAGACGAACTATTTCGGTACGCTGCGAATGTGCAATGCATTCGGTCCGATTCTCGGGCGCAACGGCGGCGGCGCGCTCGTCAACATGCTCTCCGCCTTGAGCTGGATCACGATACAGCCGCTGGCGGCCTACTGCTCCTCGAAATCGGCCGAATGGGCTTTGACCAATGCCGTGCGCCAGGAATGGCAAGCGCAGAAAACCCTGGTGATCGGAGTCCATGCCGGCCTGATCGACACGGATATGGTTGCTGATTTTCCGGGGCAAAAGACGCCTCCCAAGGAGATCGGGGCTCGAATCATCGAGGCGATCGAAGCCGGCCGTGAGGAAGTGCTTGCCGACGAAACATCGCGGCGTGTCAGGGCTGGCTTCTGCATGGAGCCGCCTACCTATCTCAGCACCCCGGTTCTCCGCGCCACCTGACGCGACCGCCGCCGGCAGACCTCGAAATTTCTCGACGGCGGCGGGTTGCCGCCGGGGTGGGCGCGTCACCCTGGCGCCACGAAATACGCTATTGTGCGCGGGGCAGTCAGCCGGTCTAGATAGGACCGGGCGAGCCCCTGAGCGCTTCAAGGCGACACTCGATCGTGCGCGACATCCTCACAATTCTTGCTGTCATCCTTGTCGTCATTCTAAGCGCCGCTTTGACGGTACCTTATCTCGTCAATTGGGACGCCGAGCGTGGCCTGATCGAGGCGCAGCTTTCGAAGCTGCTCGGCCAGCAGGTGAAGATCCGCGGCGGTATCGATCTCAAATTGTTGCCGACGCCCTATCTTCAGCTCGCCGATCTGGAAGTGAAGGACCCCGCGGCGGGGAGCGATATCCGCGCCGACGAGCTGCATCTGGAAATCGCTCTGCCGCCGTTGATGCGCGGCGAGGTCGATTTCGTCGAGGCGCGCCTGCTGCGCCCGCGACTGCGGTTGCGCATCGAACATGATGCGATGGCGCTCCCCTGGCCGGCGCACGGCGTTGCCGAGCAGATGCAGTTCGAGCGCATCTCGGTGGAGGACGGAACCGTTGCCATCGACGATCCGGCGACCGGGCGCAATTTCAGGTTCACCAATATCGCGCTTTCGGCGGCTGCGAGCGCCCTGACCGGCCCATTCGCAGCACAAGGTACGTTCGATGCTGCGGGCGCGCCGACCGCATTCCAGTTCTCGACCGGCGAGCGGCACGGAGACCGACTGCATTTCCGATTGATCGTCGACGAGAGCGGGCGCTATCCGGGCGTCGATCTCGATGCAGATCTTCTCTTTGTTCCGCACGCCTTACCTTCGATCGACGGCGCGATCCGCCTTTCTGGCCATCAGCGCGACATTCTCGCTTTGCCGTGGCAGCTCTCCGGCGCGCTGCATGCCGAGCTGCGCAAGGCTTCCCTCGCCAATTTGGATCTGCGGCTCGGCGACGAAGACCGCGCGGCGAACCTTAGCGGCGCGGCCGCGTTCGATCTCGGCAGCAAACCGCACGTCAATCTGACCTTGAAAGCGCAGCAGATCGATCTCGATAAGCTGCTGACAACCAAGACCGGACCGCCGCCCATGCAGCGGCTTGCAGACGCCTTTGAACAGGTGGCCAAATCAGAGAATTTTGGCGGCCTGCCGCTTCGCCTCGCATGGTCGGCGGATTCGGTTCTGCTCGGCGGCGAAACCTTGACCCACGTCGCGGCAAGCACGGCGACGTTGGGCAAACAGTCCATCGCGCTCAGCTTCAAAGCCGACGGACCGGGGCTCTCGCATCTCTCCGCCGACGGCACCCTCGATGCCGGAATCGCCCCGCAGTTTACGGGCCGGATTGACGCGAGCGCCGATGATGTCCGGCGTCTCGAGGAGTGGCTCGCGGCAAGTCTGCCGCAGACCGGCCCGGCGAACGCGGCGCCGCTTGTCAGCTCCTTCGCGATCCGCGGAAACGCGGCGATCTCGCGGGTCGGGTTCGTCGGCAGCGATCTTTCGCTGCGTGTCAATGGCTCGACGCTTTCCGGCACGCTCGCCTACACGAAAGCCGTCGGTCCCGATGCGGCGCGATTATTCGCCGACCTCTCCGCCCCGGCGCTTGAACTTGATTCGCTACCCGATCTTTCGGGCCTCGCACGGCGGACCGAAGCGATGGATTTGGCGTTGCGCCTCGACGCGCATGCGGTGCGGCTCAGTGCAACGCAAGCGGGCGAGATCGATGCCGGACGAATCGTCCTGAAGTTCGATCGTACCGGGTCCGACTCGAAGCTCGAAAATCTAACGGTGACCGGTATCGACGGCGCCGATCTCACGGCGAGCGGCCAATGGAACGGACATGCCGGCGATGCCGCAGTCAAGCTGGACGCCGAACAGCTCGACGGACTCGTCGGTCTGTTGCGCCGTTTCGTGCCTGGCTCGACGTTGAATTTTCTCGCCGACCGCGCCGCGGTCTTTTCGCCGGCGCATCTCAACCTTGGCGCCGATATCAAAATGAACGGCGACACGTTCGGTTTCCAGGCGCTGAGCCTTGATGGCACGGCAGGCGAAACGACGATCTCCGGCAAAGCCGATCCCGATCCGCAGGATCCCGCCGCCTTCGATCTCGCACTGCGCTTCGACGCCAAAGATTCGACCGATCTTTTGGAGCAGATCGGCGTTCCGACTGTGCCTTTAGCGGACAGCGGCCCGGGTTCGATCGAAATTGCCGCGCACGGAAGCCGGCATCTCCAAATGCGCGTCGGCGCGTTGCTGGCCGGAACGAATTTCACGTTTCGCGGCAGCGTCGATCCCAATCTTTCCGCGCCACACGCCGCCGGCACCGTGACGCTCAGCAGCGCCGATCTCTCGAGCCTGATGCGCGTGACGGCGCTCGGGGTCCCCGATTTCACGACCCCTCTTCCGGCCGAGTTGAACGCCGCGATCGAGACCGGCAGCAAGTCGATTGCGCTTGAAAATCTCGCCGGCACGCTGGCCGGTAGCAAGATTACCGGCCGCCTCGCCTACCATCCCGACAAAGGCATCGACGGCGCGATCGCCGCCGACTCGATGTCGCTGCCCGATCTTCTCGGGCTGGCGCTCGGGCCGTCGCAGCAAGCGACAGCCGGGGCGCTCTGGTCCGACGCCAGCTTCGCCGCGCCACAGATCAATCCGCCGCCGACACACCTCGCAATGCGCGTCGCGGATCTTGCGTTATGGCCGCGGATCACCGCGCACGATGCGCAGTTCGATCTGGCGATTTCGGGCAGCGCGGCGGGATTGGAATTCGGCATCCATCGTCTTGCCGCTCGGGTCGGCGGGGGAAGCGCCGCCGCCGATCTCACGCTCAGGCGCGACGGCACCAATGCTGCGGCCGAGGCTCATGTGCAGCTCCACGGCTGCGCGGTCGCTTTGCCGAGTGCGCGCGGGCTTTTGTCGGCCGACCTCGACGTCGCCGGTACGGGCGACAGCGCCGCAGCCTTGGTAGCCGGATTCGCCGGTTCGGGTACGGTCGGCTTCGACAATTTCGTCCTGCCGAGCACCGACCCCGGTGCTTTGCGGCGTGTATTCGACGCCGTCGAAGAAGATCAACTCGGCATCGACGAGGCGGAGATCGACCGCGTGCTGCTCGCTGAATTTGGCAAGCAATCCCTCTCTTTGGGAAAAGTCTCCTTCGATGCGGGTCTTGCCGCCGGCGTGTTGCGCTTGTCGCAAAAAGACGGCGGCGCGAGGATCGAGCCGGGGATCACCGCAACCCTCGAAGCCGCGCTCGACCTGCGCGACCTGACGATCGATCAGAAAAATACGCTCAGCCTCGTCCGCCTGCCGAGAAATTGGAGCGGACCGCCGCCGCA
>JASHSW010000181.1 GCA_030038595.1 Methylovirgula sp. | reverse complement strand
TTCTCCATATCTGCGGTAGCTGCAAATTGCGTCTTGGTCGGTCCCGGACAGAGGCAGGTGAGACTGACGCCGCTGCCCGCAAGCTCTTCGGCGAGCGCCTCCGAGAACAAAAGCACATAGGCCTTGGTGGCGTAATAGACCGCCATGTTGGGGCCTGGCTGAAAACCTGCGGTCGATCCGACGTTCAAGATCCGTCCTTGTTTGCGGGCCAGCATGTCGGGCAGGAAGAGGCGGGTAAGCGCCGTCAACGCGGTGACATTGACCGCAATCATCTCCAGCTGATGTTGAAGAGGCAGCGCAGCAAACGCGCCGTGCGCGCCGAAGCCGGCGTTGTTGACGAGCGCGTCAATCTGCGTCCCGGCCGATCGGAGCTCGTCGTAGATCCGTTGCGGCGCGCCGGGCTCGGCAAGGTCGGCGACCAAGGGTACGGCGCTGATCGCATGCAGGCGGGCAAGCTCTTGAGCGAGCTCGGCAAGCTTCGCCTCGCTGCGCGCCACGAGACGAAGATCGAAGCCGTTTTCCGCCAGCGCCCGGCAAATTTCGAGGCCTATGCCGGACGATGCACCGGTGACGAGCGCCGTCGGACGTGTTTCGGCCATCTGCCCTGTTCCCGATGCTCACATAGAGCATGCGCCGACCCGGGACGAGCCGGTTTCGCCGATCAGCATCTACTCTCGGCCGCCGCGCAATTCAACGCTGCTCGATCGGCAGGTATTCGCGTGGTGCGGCGCCGGTATAGAGCTGGCGCGGCCGGCCGATCTTTTGGCCGGGGTCCTCGATCATCTCCTTCCACTGCGCGACCCAGCCGGCGGTGCGCGCCACGGCGAAGAGGGCCGTGAACATCGAAGTGGGGAATCCCATCGCCTTGAGCGTAATGCCGGAATAGAAATCGATATTGGGATAGAGCTTCTTCTCGATGAAATATTCGTCGTTGAGGGCGATCTGTTCGAGCTCCATGGCGACTTCGAGCAGCGGATCGTCCTTTTTGCCGCGCGCCTCCAGAACTTCGTGGCAGCGCTTCTGCATGATCTTGGCGCGCGGATCGTAGTTCTTGTAGACGCGATGCCCGAAGCCCATGAGGCGGAAGGAATCGTTCTTGTCCTTGGCGCGAGCGATGTATTTGGGAATGTTTTTGACCGTGCCGATTTCCTCGAGCATTTTGAGGGCCGCTTCGTTGGCGCCGCCATGCGCCGGGCCCCAAAGGCAAGCCACGCCTGCGGCGATACAGGCGAACGGGTTTGCGCCGGAAGAGCCGGCAAGCCGCACCGTCGACGTCGAGGCGTTCTGTTCGTGATCGGCGTGCAGGATGAAGATCTGGTCGAGGGCGCGCGCCATCACCGGATTGACCTGATATTCCTCGCAGGGGACGGCGTAGCACATGCGCAGGAAGTTGGAGGCGTAGTCGAGGTCATTCTTCGGGTAGATGAACGGCTGGCCGATTGCATATTTATAGGCCATCGCGGCGAGCGTCGGCAGTTTGCCGATAAGCCGCATCGAGGCGAGCATGCGTTGATGCTGCTCGGAGACGTCGGTTGAATCGTGATAGAAGGCGGAGAGCGCGCCGACGCTGGCAACGAGCACCGCCATGGGATGCGCGTCGCGGCGGAATCCCTGGAAGAACCGCGCCAGCTGCTCGTGCACCATCGTATGGCGGGTGATGCGATAGTCGAAATCGGCGCGCTGCGAGACGGTCGGCAATTCGCCGTAGAGAAGCAGATAGCAGGTTTCGAGAAAGTCGCCTTTCTCGGCGAGCTGTTCGATCGGATAGCCGCGATACAGCAGAATGCCTTGGTCGCCGTCGATGTAGGTGATTTGCGACTCGCAGCTCGCCGTAGAGGTGAAGCCGGGATCGTAGGTGAACATCCCGGTCTGGGCGTAGAGCTTGCCAATATCGAGGACGGAGGGACCGATCGTACCGGCCTTGACCGGCACGGCAACGGATTTGTCGCCAACGGTGATCATTCCGGTCGCGCTCGTGGGAGCCTGCTTCGTTGCATCCAGCATGGGAGCCCGCCTTCCTAATGTCGCCCGCGCCGGGTCCGTGGCGCCCGTTGCCGGATATACATTCCGACAACCGGGGCGGACGCGGTGGTGCACTGCAATATCACCTAACGCATAGTTGCGTCAGGTTCAAGCTGCGGCCGATGCGGCTTTGCACACTTCGCCGTCAGTGAGCCTGATCCGCCAACCTGCCCAAACTTTCCTCGCGCCCCAATACGCGGAGAACGTCAAAAATTCCGGGCGAAGTTGCGCGTCCGGTCAGCGCGGCGCGCAAAGGTTGGGCAACTTGACCAAGTTTCAGATTGGTTTCCTCGGCATAGGCGCGCACCGCGGCTTCCGTCGCCGCCGATGTCCATTCGCGCAAATCGGCGAGACGCGGCAGAAGACGGGCGACATGGTCTCTGCCGCCGGAATTGAGAATATCGGCAGCCTGGGCATCGAGCGCCAACGGCCGCTCGGCGAACAGGAACGCCGCGCCGTCGCGCAGTTCGGCAAGCGTCTTGGCGCGCTCCTTCAGCCCCGGCATGGCAGCGAGCAGCTTCTTCTGCATCGAGGCATCGAGCGCTTTCGGCAGGTCGTCGCGATCCGGCAGATGCGGCCAGGTTTCGACGAGCGCGGCGACCAGATCTTCTTCGCGGCTGGCGCGAATGTAATGGCCGTTCATGTTCTCGAGCTTCGAGAAGTCGAAACGCGCCGGCGAGCGCCCGATATGGGCGAGATCGAAGGATTCGATCATCGCTTCGGTGGTGAAGAACTCCGTGTCGCCGTGGCTCCAGCCGAGCCGCACGAGGTAATTGCGCAGCGCCGCCGGCAGATAGCCCATGGCGCGATAGGCGTCGATGCCAAGCGCGCCATGCCGCTTCGACAATTTGGCTCCGTCCGTGCCGTGGATCAGCGGGATATGCGCCATCGCCGGCACTTGCCAATCGAGCGCCTGATAGATCTGCATCTGCCGGGCCGCGTTGGTCAGATGATCGTCGCCGCGGATGATCTGGGTGATGCCCATGTCGCGATCGTCGACGACCACAGCCAGCATATAGGTTGGCGTGCCGTCGGAACGCAGCAGCACGAGATCGTCGAGATTTTCGTTCGCCCAGGCGACGCGGCCCTGCACCTTGTCTTCGAGGACGGTCTCGCCGGTTTGCGGCGCCTTGAGGCGGATCACGGGTTTGATCCCGGGCGGCGCTTCGGCCGGCGAACGATCGCGCCAGCGCCCATCGTAGCGCGGCGGGCGGCCTTCGGCGCGCGCCTTGGCGCGCATCTCGTCGAGTTCTTCCGGGCTCGCGTAGCAATAATAGGCCTTGCCGGCGGCGAGCAATTGCTCGGCGACCTCGCGGTGCCGGTCGGCGCGACGGGATTGGTAGATCGCCTCGCCGTCCCAATCGAGACCCAGCCATTTGAGCCCGTCGAGGATCGCGGCGATCGCCGCGTCCGTCGAACGCTCCCGATCCGTGTCTTCGATGCGCAGCAGCATCTTGCCGCCGGCGTGGCGCGCAAAGAGCCAATTGAACAGCGCGGTGCGGGCTCCGCCGATGTGCAGAAAGCCGGTCGGCGATGGCGCAAATCGGGTGACGACCTCATCCGGCATGCAGGGCGGTTCCAATCTTCGTTCCCGACCAAACGCCTAGGATCTACGCGGCGACGACGCAAGCGCGTTCATCGGCGATTTATTCCAGGAGGCCTTGCAACGTCGAGCTCCCGGTCCGATCATGCCTCGGGGGCCTCCCGATGACGCACGTTGCAGGCTCGACCGCCGCCCTGGGCGGCGCAGCCCATTCGCGTTTCGCCGCGCGGCTGAAGCGCGCGCTCGGCGATCCGCGGCGTCTGCTGCTGAATGCGATCGCAATCGAGATCGCCGAGCGGCGGTTCTTTCTTTGGATGCCGGTGGCGGCGGGATCGGGCGCCATCTGGTATTTGCTCGCCGACCGCGAACCCTCGTTATGGTACGCCGGCGCGGCGGCGGCGCTGTTCGGCACGCTGGCTTTCGTCCTGCGCGGCAGGCGTTTGGCGCAGGGCATCGCCTTGGGTCTTTGCTGCCTTTGCCTCGGGCTGCTCTCGGCGGGCTGGCGCGCGTCGCGTGTCGCAAGCCCGACGATCGATCGCATCCGAGTAGCCACGCTCGAAGGTTTCATCGAGGAGATGGACTTTCGCCAGACCGGCGCGCGCTTTCTGCTGCGCCCGGTGAAGGCGGACGGGCTCGCCGCCGTGCCCTACCGCGTGCGCCTGACGCTCAACCGCACGCCGCCCTTCGAGGCCGGCGCCTATGTGCGGCTCAAAGCGCGTCTGCTGCCGCCGGCGCAGGCGAGCCTGCCGGGCGGCTACGATTTCGCGCGCGACGCCTGGTTCGCCCGCATCGGCGCGGTAGGCAACGTGCTCGGCCGCGTCGATCTGCTGAGGCCGCCGGGCCGGCCCGATCTCCTGACGCGATTCATGATGGCGGTCGATCGCGGCCGCAATGCCTTGGCGCGGCGCGTCGATCGGACGATCGGCGGCGAACCCGGCGCGATCGCCGCGGCGATGGTGACCGGCAAGCGCGATCTTCTCTCCGAGGACACCAAGGAAGTGATCCGCGAAGCGGGGATTTTTCACATCATCACGATTTCGGGCGTGCAGATGACGTTCGTCGCAGGCATTTTCTTCGTCGGCCTGCGCTGGCTGCTGGCGCTGAGCCCGACGCTCGCTTTGCGCTATCCGATCAAGAAATGGGCGGCGGGCGCGGCGATCTTCGGAGCGATCTGCTACGACATTCTGACCGGGTCGCGGGTCGGCACCGAGCGCGCCCTCATCATGACATCCATCCTGCTCGCCGCGGTGCTGGTCGACCGTCAGGCGCTCAGCATGCGCAACCTGGCGATCGCCGCCGCGCTGGTGATCGCCTTCCAGCCGGAGGCGCTGCTCAGCGCCAGCTTTCAGCTTTCCTTTGCCGCGGTGGCGGCGCTCGTCGCCGTCTATGAAGCGCGCGCCGCCTATGCCGCCGAGCGCCGCGTCGCCGACTTTGGTCCGGCGCCGGCCGCCGTTTCCGCGGCCTGGAAGGAACGCCTCGCGCTTCTGCGCGGGCGGCTCGGACGCGGGCCGGCGGCGCTCGTCTTTGCGACCTTCTGCGCGACCAGCGCGACGGCTTCCTTCATGGCCTATAATTTCCACGATCTCAGCCCCTATGTTTTGATCGGCAATCCGCTGACCTTGCTGATCATCGAGCTATTCGCCGTGCCGGGCGCGCTTCTCGGAACGCTGCTCTATCCGCTCGGGCTCGACGGCTTCGTCTGGCATTACGTAGGGCTGGGGATCGGTTTCGTGCTGTGGGCGGCGCGGCTCATCGGCTCGATGCCGGGCGCGACGATCCATCTCGACGCATTCGCGCCGTGGGCGATCGTCTTTCTGGCCCTTTCCGTACTCTCGGCGGTGATCTGGCGCAGCGCGCTCTTGCGGATGACCGCGATCCCGTTGGCGGTGCTCGGAATTTACGGCGCGGCGGCCGGCCCGTCGTTCGACGTCGCGGTGGCGGCGGACGGCGACGCGCTGGCGCTGCGCGGCGCCGACGGCACGCTTTCGGTGCTCGGCCGTCATCCGAGCCCGTTCGCCGCGGAGCAATGGCTCAGCGCCGCCGCCGACGACCGCGATCCGCGCGCCGCGATCGACAAATCCGCCTGCGACCGAATCGGCTGCGTCGGCATTCTGCCGGACGGACGCGCCGTCTCGCTTATCTTCGATCGCGCCGCGTTCGCCGAGGATTGCCTGCGCGCCGACATCGTGGTCACGCCGCTCTACGCGCCGCCCGGCTGCGCCGCGTCGCTGGTTCTCGATCGCGCCAGGCTGCAAGAAACCGGCGCCGTGACGCTTGTCGCGCGCGGCAAAGGCTGGGCAATCACCACGGCGCGCGGCATCGACGAAGATCGGCCTTGGTCGCCGGCGCCGAAGCCGCGCTGGGGCAGGGCGCCCGCCACGGCAACCGCGCTAAGCGACGACCCGAGCGCGCCGATCGAATGAACCCTCTCCCGGAGCGAGAGGGCGCCCTGGAGGCCGCGGCGGTGTGGAACGTCAGAGGGATCGCAACCCGCCTTCTCCCGCCGGGAGAAGAAAGCGCGCCCTCAATATTTCCGGATGAGGCCGACGAGCTTGCCTTGGATACGCACCCGGTCGGGGCCGAAGATGCGCGTCTCGTAGGCGGGATTGGCGGCTTCGAGCGCGATCGAGGCGCCGCGCCGGCGCAGCCGCTTCAAGGTGGCTTCCTCGTCGTCGATGAGCGCCACGACGATGTCGCCGGTCTCGGCGGTATCCTGTTTGCGGATCACGACCGTGTCGGAATCGAGAATACCCGCCTCGATCATCGAATCGCCGCGCACTTCGAGCGCGTAATGCTCGCCGGGCGGCAGCATGTCGGGCGGCAGGCCGATCGTGTGGCTGCGGGTCTGCAGCGCGGTGATCGGCGT
>JASHSW010000180.1 GCA_030038595.1 Methylovirgula sp. | reverse complement strand
CACGCATCTGATGATGATCGGCGCGGTCGAAGCGATCGAGATTGCCCCCAAGGCCGAGGCGCTGATGTATGCGCACCGGGAATATTGGCAGCTGTAGCCGGCTATTCCCAGGAAAAGAGCTCGCGCGCCGCGCGAAGGACCTTAGCGGGTGTGCGGGGCCGTCCCGGCCGGCGGCGCAGCAGGATGCGCGGTCGCCGCTTCGCCATCGTCATGCTTCGCCGCCGCGGCGCCGGCGCGGCGCGCGCGATCCCAGCCAGCGCCGGCAGAAAACGTATCCAGTCCCGCCAAAGATCTTCGGCATTCGTTTGTTCGAGGCGCACCGACAGGTCGGGATCGTCGTGGGCAAGGGTTAGGCGGCAGAGACGCCGGGCGCGCCGCGTTAGGAAGATCGCTCGATAGGCTTCGATCGCGACGCAGACGCGCATCTTGATGCCGCAAACGGTTCGATCGATCCATACGCCATGCGGCGTCAGCCGAACCGTGCGGACGCCGCAGTCGGCGCGCAGATCGGGAAGGCGATAGGCCGTAACATCGCAGTCGAGCATCATCCGCTCTCGATTGCCGCGCGGCGCGAGGCTTTGCCAAAACTTGGCGCTCGTTCCGGCTTATTTTCAATATCGGAAGCGCTTGACTTGGAAGGGATTTTTGCAGCGATGCCTGCCCAATCGCCAATCCGAAGCCGACAATTTTACGAAAATCGACGGGCGGGCTTAGGCGCGGGTCGCGCCATCGCCGGCGCGGTCCGGAATTTGCTTAAATATTCTGGAAAATCTGGCCTTTAGCCCGTATATCGAAAGAGCGGCAGGCAATATCGGTCGGGCGTGCCGCGTGGCACGAATTTCGTGCCGAGCTGCGTTCGCAACCAGGCGCGCGACGCCTATGTCGTCGGTTCGCCGCAGGCGTACCCAAATTCCGAATTTGCGCATTTCGGCCGAACGTTTGCCGGAAATGCCGTAGAATTCCGGATGCACGAATCGGAGATTGATCTGGCATGAGCGCGCCGCGTTTGAAGGAACCCATCGAGACCGATCGGCGGGCGACCGGCTGGCGCAATCTCGATTGGCAGCGGCTCTCGCATGAGGATGACGTGGTGATTGCGCTCATCGATGCGGCGCGAACGGCGGGGCAATTGGCGCTCAATTTCTTTCGCTCCGGCGAGACAACCAGTGCGGCGATCACCCGCAAGGCGGGCGGCTCGCCGGTCACCGAAGCGGACCACGCGGCCAATCGCTATCTCGAACACAGGCTGCGCGAGATTTTGCCGGACGCCGGCTGGCTTTCCGAGGAATCGGAGGATTCGTCGGAACGGCTCGATCGCGACCTCGTGCTGATCATCGACCCGATCGACGGCACGCGCAGTTTCGTCGCCGGCGAACGCGGCTGGGCGATCGCCATTGGCGTCATCTACAAACAGCGCCCGGTGATCGGCATTGTGCATGCGCCGGCGCTCGGCGAAACCTATGTGGCGGTCAAGAACGCCGGCGCGCGGCTCAATGGACGCGAAATTCGCGTCGGCAACCGCAGCCGATTGGATGCCGATGCGCAGGTCGCCGGTCCGCTCGCCTTCGCCCAAGAATTGCGCGAGGCAGGACTCGAATTCGAACTCCTGCCGAAAATCCCCTCCCTCGCGCTGCGCATCACCAAGGTTGCGGCCGGTGCGCTCGATGCTTGCCTCGTTTCGGCCGATTCGCACGATTGGGACATTGCCGCCGCCGACCTTGTCGTCGCCGAAGCCGGCGGTCGGCTGGCCGGTTTCGATGGCCACGAGATCCTTTACAATCGTGCCGCTACGCGGCACGGCAAACTTGCCGCCGGCTCGGCGTCGATCCTGGCCGAAATAGGCGCCGCGACCGGGCAGGCGAGAGCGGGATAGCTTGGTTCTTTTGCCCAATTTTTGCTAGAGCATGTTGCGAAACAGGCGCCCGAGGCGCTCATTCGGCTCGCAGGGAGCGCGATTTCGCCGCCCGATCGACGCGTCGAACGACAGCAAATCCCGAGTTTTCCGCATGCAGAATGAAGGCCGCAAACAGCTTCTTCATCTCGTATTTGGAGGCGAACTCGTCGATCTCGAGGGCACCGAGTTCCGCGACCTCGACAATATCGACATTGTCGGCGTATTTCCCGATTATGCGTCGGCCCATCAGGCCTGGAAGGCAAAAGCACTCGCCACCGTGGACAATGCCCATATGCGTTACTTCGTGGCGCATCTTCACCGCCTCCTCGATCCGGCCGAAACGGGCAAGTAACCCTCCGTTCGCGGCATTTTTTGCCCGACGGCGCGCCGCCCCTCAGCCATTAAACTGTCGCTTTCGCCAGCAATACCGGCGGTTCTTACCGCACGCGGCCGTGCGCTTTACAGAGGCGCACGACAGTCACTTTAGATTTGCTGCGATCTGGTCGGTTTCTCGACCAGGACGATTTTGATCGGCGAAATTGGCGCACTCGCCCAACGGTTGGGCGAGCGATCTTCCCCCCAACATGGCTTCATTCGTCAAAGCTCTTCCTATTTTGCCGATTTATCAGGCACTCAGCGCTTCGTTCGCGCCGTTGAGTCCAATCCTATTCTATTTCCGGCGCAGACGGCGGCGAGAGCAAGGCGATCGCAGCGGCGAGAGGTTTGGTCGGCCGAGCTTGGAGCGTCCCGAAGGGCCGCTCGCTTGGCTACACGGGGCGGGCATCGGGGAAAGTCTGGCGCTGCTGCCGCTCATCGAAAAACTTGCCGCACGCGGCTTCAACATCCTGCTTTCGACCGGAACGACGAGCGCCGCCGTGGTGATCTCGCCGCGCTTGCCGGCGGGCTCGCTGCACCAATACCTCCCATTCGACGTGCCGCAATTTTTGGCTCGATTTATCGAGCATTGGCGGCCGGACCTCGCACTCATCGCCGAGTCGGCAATCTGGCCCAATCTTTTTTTCGAAATTAAGCGCCACAAAATTCCTCTGATCCTGGTCAATGCCCGGGTCGCGCAAGACTCGTTTCGGCCGTGGGGCTGGATTCCTTATCTTGTCGAATCCGTACTCGAAGGCGTCGACCTCTGTCTTGCGCAGAGCGAGGCCGATGCCGAGCGTTTTTCCAAACTCGGCGTCCGACACGTCAAGGTTGCCGGCAACCTCAAATTCGATGTCATGGCGCCGTCCGCCGATCGCAAGGAATTCGCTTCTCTCACGGCGCGGATCGGTGCGCGTCCGGTCTGGCTCGCGGCCTCGACCCATCCCGGAGAGGAAGAGATCGTGATGACGGTGCATCGGATGCTGGCGCAGCGCTACCCGGAGCTCTTGACGATCATTGTCCCGCGCCGTACCCGGCGCAGCGACGAAATCGCAGCGCTCGCCCGTTCGCAAGGTCTATCGGTTCTGCAGCGTTCGCGCGAACCGCGGGACGCGCCTCTGCCGGCCGTCTACGTCGCCGATACCGTAGGCGAAATGGGGCTTTTCTACCGGCTCTCCGGCATCGCTTTCCTTGGCAGATCCTTGCTCCCGCCGGGGGGAGGCCACAGTCCCATCGAAGCGGCCAAGCTCGGCGGCGCCGTGCTCCACGGGCCTCATGTCGGGAATTTCGCCGAGATTTACCGGGCTTTGGACGAGGCGCGGGGATCCGCGACGATCGCCGATGCGGATACGCTCGCCCGCGTCGTCGCCCTGCTCCTGAAGGACCCCGACAAGTTGCGCAAAATGGCACGTGCTGCCGCCGAGACCGTCAACCGGCTCGGCGGCGCCTCCGCTGCCATCATGGCGGCGATCGAGCCGCACATCGCGCAATTGATGGTCGAGACGCAGCGCTGGGAGACCTAGCGCGCCCGCGGCTCGCCTGGCGCAGCTTGAACGTCGCGCTAAGCCTTATTGGCGAGTTTGATGCCCATCCGCTGCAGCTTGGCCTCGTGATTGGCGTAGGCCTCCTGCAAATCGATGTTCCAATAGCGCAGATCCTCGATCGGAATCGGCACGCCGGTTACCGCACAGCGCACGAACGTGCCGGGGCGCAGAACGCGGATCTCTCCGTCGAGAAATTCGAGTTCGGCCTCTCCGGCGGATAAGGGACGGCGTTCGTAGCGGTTCATGGCAATTTCTGGCGGTGAGAAAGCAAAGATAACGTAGCCCTGGGCAATTTGCCACAGGACATTCCTTCCAGGCGGCGCGGTTCGCAAAAGATTGTGGGAAGGGTTCAGCGGCCGATAGAAAGCCGCGCCGCCAGAATCCCCGGCAGCCCGGCGGCCCGGATCTTTTGTGCCGCCGTGTCGATATCGTAGGGGACGCGCCGGAACGTCAGCAAAGCGCGCTCCTCGTCGTAAAGGGCGTAGGCGGCATCGGGGATTTCGTCGCGCGGCTGGCCGACCGAGCCCAGAACGGCGAGCCATTTACGCTCCGGCACGAGACTGGCTGCCTCCCCGGCAACCGGAACGCGCAGGGTTGGCAGCCCCCGGGCCGCCTGATGATAGAGCTGTGGGCAATGCACGTGCCCGCAAATCGTCACGCGCTTTTGTGTGGCGCGCAGCGAACGCTCGGCCTCGAGTGGATGTGTGATGTAGAGCCAATGTTCGGGGTGCGCCGCTTCCGCATGCACCAGAAGCGTGTCGTTCAGTTCGGCGGTCAGCGGCAGGCTCGCGAGAAAGACCTTGTGCGCCTCGCCTAATTGCGCCCGCGTCCAAGCGATTGCCGTGCGCGCATGCGCATTCATCGTAACGCTCGGCGCTCCGATCGCCGCGTCGTGGTTGCCCTTGAGGACAATGGCGCCTTCGCCGCGCAACTCCGCCGCGCGCTCGACGACGTAGACGGGATCGGCGCCGTAGCCGACGAGATCGCCCAACAAGACGAAACGCTCGGCACCTTGCGCGCGCGCCGCCGCGAAACAGGCGTCGAATGCCTCGCGGTTCGCATGGATGTCGGCGAACACGGCGAACAGCGTCAAAACAGCGAGCCTTGCGTACTCTTCTTTTTGATCTCGGCCGATTTCGTTGCTTGCGAGGGCTGGGCGATGGCGCCGCGATGGCCGTCGGCAAATTCGATATCGAGCCGTGCCCCCGCAGCAACCTCGCTGGCGCGGCGCAACGGCCGGTTTTCGGCGTCGCGCACCAACGCGAAGCCGCGCCCCAGGACCTGCCGATAGCCGAGCGACTCGAGCAGCTTCTCTTTCGCCACGAGCGTCGCGCGGCGGCGCTCAATCCCGGTCTCGATCACGTTGAGCATACGGCGATCGAACGCCGCGATCGTCTGTCGACAGGCCGAGATCCGCTCGGACTCCAGCCGTGTGCGGGCGGCGAGCGCGCCGCGCAATCTGCGGCCCGCATGCACGACCTCCAGCCGCCGTCGATCGCCCGCCACCTCGCGGCAGTGCTGCAGGCGAAGATCGAGCGATTCCAATTTCTGCGCGGCGCGCGCCATCTTGGCGTGCGGCGATTGGTCGGCGAGACGATGCGCGAACCGCGCTAAGGCGACGCGCCGCCGGTCAAACGCCGCGGCGCGCCAATTCACAAGGCGCGCCGCCATGCGGTCGCACCTTTGTCGCGGCTCCGCGACGATCGCCTCGGCGCGCGGCAGCGCACGTGCCAAGGCGCGCCATTCGGCGCGGCGTTGGGCCACGGCGCGCAGCGCCGCCGCCACGTGCCGGCGCCCGAAATCGGCGGCGAGCGCGGCGAGTTCGATTCTGACCGGTACGGCCTTCTCGGCCGCGCCGGTCGGCGTCGGGGCGCGCAAATCCGCGGCGAAGTCGATCAGCGTCCAATCCGTCTCATGGCCGATCGCTGAAATGAGCGGGATTTGGCTCGCCGCGGCGGCGCGCACTACGAGCTCGTCGTTGAAACCCCAAAGATCTTCAAGCGAACCGCCGCCGCGTGCGACGATGATGACTTCGGGTCGAGGCGGCGTGCCGCGCTCGGGCAAGGCGTTGAAGCCGTCGATCGCGGCGGCGACCTCCGGCGCGCACGTTTCGCCCTGTACGCGCACCGGCCAGACCAAGACTTGGCGCGGGAAGCGTTCGGCGACGCGATGCAGGATGTCGCGGATGACCGCGCCGGTCGGCGAGGTGACGACGCCGATCACGCCGGGCAGGAACGGCAGGGCGCGTTTGCGTGCCTCGTCGAAGAGACCTTCGGCGGCGAGCTTGCGGCGGCGCTCTTCGAGGAGCGCCATCAAGGCCCCGACGCCGGCGGGTTCAAGCGCCTCGACGACGATCTGATAAGCCGACTTGCCGGCAAACGTCGTCACCTTTCCCGTGGCAATCACCTCGAGCCCCTCTTCAGGCTTGATCCGGAGGCGTAGGAAGGTGCTCTTCCAGATCACCGCGTCGATGCGGGCGTTCT
>JASHSW010000179.1 GCA_030038595.1 Methylovirgula sp. | reverse complement strand
GCGGTGACCGCGCGGCTGCCGCTGCCGAGCGACGCCGACGAGGCCTATCCGCCCGTCGAGGAGATTGCCGCGCAATGAAGATTTTGGTGATCGACGATCACGGCATCGTACGCGAAGGGGTGCGCCGGCTGCTTGGCACGATTCCGGGCGCCGAAGTGGTGGAGGCCGGTACCGCCCAGCAGGGCCTTTCGAAATTGCGCGCCGAGTCGCCCGACATCGTGGTGCTCGACATCAATTTGAACGGCAGCAGCGGCCTCGAACTTCTGCAAAGGCTGAAGAACGAGAACAAGGCGACACGCATCGTGATGTTCACGATGTATTCGGAGGCGGGCTATGTGGCGCGCGCCTTGCGCGGCGGCGCTTCGGGCTACGTCAGCAAGAGTGCGCCGGCCGACGAACTCATCACCGCCGTCAAGCGCGTCGCGGCGGGACAGCGCTACGTCGATCGCGACGCAGCCAATGAGCTCGTCTTTTCGGCTTCCGGCGAAGAGGACCCGCTGCAAAAGCTCAGCAATCGTGAGATGGAAATCCTGCGCTTGCTCGGCGAAGGCAAGAGCCTGCTCGAAATCGCCAACACGTTTGGGATCGCCTACAAGACGGTGGCAAATTCCTGCAGCCGGCTGAAAGAAAAGCTCGGTCTCGAACGCACCACCGATCTGATCCGCTTTTCGCTGCAAAACCGGCAGGCATGAATTCTCCTTCTCCCCCGTGGGGAGAGGGAACGAAGCCCAAATCCCCTCTCCCCGCCTGCGGGGAGAGGGCTACATCTCCCCATTACGCTTCGCGCATGGGGAGAGGGGAATTCAGCTTCTATCCTGCAGCCGCTCGGCGAGAAGGGCGATCGTACGCGCGTAGACCTGCGCCTTGTTCCATTGCAGAAGAACCGGGAAGTTGGGCTCACCCGGCTGCCAGCCGGCGCCGCGTTGCCAGCCGTAACTCTTCAGAAAATTGGCCGTCGAGGCGAGCACGTCCGGCACGTCGTGGATGAGATCGGCGCGGCCGCGGCCGTCGAAATCGACGCCGAACTTGAGATAGGCGGAGGTGGTGAACTGCGTCTGGCCCAATTCTCCCGCCCAGGCGCCGCGCATCTCGTCCGGCCTGAGATCGCCGCGTGCGATGAGCCGCAAGGCGTCGAAAAGATAGCCCTTGAACATGTCCGAGCGGCGGCAATCGTAGGCCAGCGTTGCGAGCGATTGCACGGTCGGGAAATCGCCGCTTACCGCGCCGAAATCCGTCTCCAATCCCCAGATCGCCACGATTACCGGACCGGGCACGCCGTAACGCTGCTCGATGCTCGCCAACGTGCCGGCGTATTGGCGCAACAGCCGCGTCCCCTTGGTAACCCGATAGGCATTGACCATGCGTCCGGAGAATTCCTCGAACGACTGTTTGAAGACACGCTGGCCGCGGTCGCGCGAAATGACCGACGGGTCGTAGGCGACCCCGTCGAGGCCGGCATCGATCGCCTGCTGTGGAATGCCCGCCGCGGCGGCCTCCTGTTTGATGTCGCCGAGCCAAGCCTCGAACCCGGCCGGGTCGCGGCACGTCGCGGTCGCCGCCGCCGCCGGCGGCACCGATCCGGCCAGCATGGCGATGAAAACGAGAATCCCGGTTCTATACCGCATCGCACCTCCGCGTTCTTGCGACTCGCAAGCTAAAGCAGATTAACCCACCTTGAAATCCCCGCCGGCCTTCCGAGTTCTCCGGCCGGGTCCTTTGCGTCCTTCCTTCGCAGGAAAAAGGGATGTAAGTGAGAACACTCGACGGAGGTTGCCTTGCGCGTCCCGAAGCTATTCCTCGCTCTGGCGTTTCTCGTTCCGGCAGTCTTTGCGAGGGCCAATCCGGTTCCCAATCTCGACGTGGCGAAATCGTGTCGAGACGCTCGCGATTTCGGGATGAACGACGCCCAACAGACCTTCAAGAACTGCATGTTGGACGAGCAGGAAGCCAAGCAGCAGCTGGTGCAGAAATGGTCGCAATTCAAGCCGTCGGCACGGCGTAGCTGCATCCCCGATGCGCCCGCCCCGAGTTACGTCGAAATGCTCACCTGCCTGGAAATGAACCAGCAGACGTTGATGCCCTATTCCGAGGGCGGCGGCGGCCCGCCGGCCAGTGGCGCCTTTCCCCACGATTCGCCTTCGCCGAGGCCGGCTCCCTCGCCCGAACCGCGCGGAATGCAGGGGCTCTGACGGCTTCCCGGCGACCCGAATGAACGCTGCGGCGATTTCATTTTCTTCTGTAATTTCCACGCACTAATCCGGGCTCCCAGGCCCGGGAAGCATCCCCCATTTCTGTATCCATTTTGTCACATGCGCGCCAGAAAATCGCCCGGAAGCGAACAAGCTATCGACCGGCCCGAGAAAATCTCTAGGATCGTCCCCTGGAATACGCTCGACTCAATAAACATCACTAAGGGGGACGTTGATGCTTAGAATTCCATCCGAGTTTCGCTGCAGCGGCCGCCACGCGCGGATGGTCGTATTGGCGGCGACTGCGGTGAGCGTGTTGGCAATCGGCCAAGCCCGCGCAGACGTGACCGACGAACTCCTCAATCAATTGGTCGCCAAGGGCGTCCTCACCAAAGGTGAGTATGTCAAACTGAAGGCTCGTCACGAGGCCGAAAAGGCCGAGATGGCCCGCAGAGACGGCCCGATGATGCATCGCATGGTCACCAAGAACGGCGTCGTCGTCGTTCCGGACGACCGCTACATCACCCGCCTCGACAAAGGCATCGGCTTCCACATCCCCGGCATGATCACCAAGGAAGGTGAAACCGGCGCGGTCGATGTAAAGATCTCGGGCGATCTCGTCTTCGGCGCCGACGAGACGTTCAAAGAGTACGATAGCGGCAATACGGCGACGGGCGTCGCTGCATCGAACGGTCTTGTCTCGGCGAGTCCGAATCAGGCCTACAACTCCATTCAGGCAGGTCTCTTGCCGAGCGCGATCGTGTTGAGCATCGCCACCAACCAGCTGGGCTACGATCTTGGCTTTACGATTGGTGCCTACACCGGCGGCAGCGATATTAATTCTGGCTCGGCCGTTGGGATTACCGGGGTCAACCAGAACCAGCTTGGTTCGCCCATCGGTATCGGTACGCCCGGCATTGATCTTCGTCAGGTGTTCGGTACGGTCGGGACACCGACTTTCGGCACGGTCAAGATCGGTCGCGATTTGGGCCTGTTCGGCTCGGATGCAATCTTGAACGATGCCACGTTGCTCGGCATGGGTTCGCCTTTGTCGACAGGTGGACCTCGCAACACGACACTCGGCCGTATCGGTATCGGCTATGTCTACGCCGATTGGATTCCGCAGATCACCTATACGACACCGGACTTCAACGGCTTCACGGCATCGATTGGCGCATTTACTCCGCTCTATGCGGTGCCGTTTGCTAATGTTACCGCATTTGATAGCCTGTCCGGACGGCTTACTGGACAACAGTTGCCGATGGTTCAGGGCCAGATTAAGTGGAAAGGCGACATTGCGCCCGGCGCAAAGCTGACGCTGTCGGGAGATGCCTTGTGGCAGCAGCACAGATACGACAGTGCGGGCAACGTCACTGGCAACAGCGTTCTTTTGGGTTTTGTTGGGAATCCATTGGGATTTACTACGAACAGCTGGGGCGTCGATGGATTTGGTAAGCTCGATATCGATGGATTCAGCTTCGTCGCGTATGGCTATTACGGCGAGGGCCTTGGTACGACTGGATTGTTCTGGGATGGCTTCGATCCGGCTGGCAACGCGCGGACCAGTTTCGGTGGGTATGCACAAGGATCGTACACCTGGGACAAATTTACCTTTGGCGCGAGCTGGGGTGTGAGCCAACTCGATGCTACCACATATGATCTGGCTAACCCCGTGGCTGCGGGGTTAGTGAGGGATAACGAAAGCATCATCGGCTTCATCCGCTACCAGCTGACGCCTTGGATGGCTATTCAGGCCGAATACGGCCACACCTGGGATATCAGCTGGTCGGGCCTTGAGCAGAACGAGGATGACATCTGGCTCGGCACGGCGTGGTTCTTCTAAGCTAGCCTGAACTCGTCAACGCCAAGCGCCGGACGGCCAACCGTCCGGCGCTTTTGTTTGAGGCTATCTCTCGATCGCCTGCAGGTAGACCGTTTGGGCATATGGCGATGTCATGAAACTGCCATTAGCTCGGCTGATTCCGATCCACGCTAAGCGGAGGAGTCGTCTCCTATATATCCCGCTTGATTATCGTCGATTACCCCGATGTCGAATTACATCTCTACTTTTCACGTAAACTAACGGAACTTGCCCATGTCGTTGAAGAACAAGCATAAGGTAATGGCGCAGGGGCGTTTGAACATTGAAGCGCAATTTCAAAATGCGCTGGCATTTCATCGGCAGGGCAGGCTTGCGGATGCCGAAAAGGCCTATGAAGAGATTCTTCAAAGGGCGCCAGACCACTTTGGCGCTCTGAATCTGCTTGGCGTGATCGCTTGCCAAAAGGCGGCCCACGAGCGGGCAATTCAACTGATCTCGAAGGCCATTTCGATCAATCCGAGCGTTCCCGCAGCACATTCCAATCTTGGCGTGGCGCTTCGGGAACTCAAATGTACCAAAGAAGCGCTTGTCAGCTTCAATAAAGCGATCGCTTTGAATCCCGATTACGCCGATGCGTACCACAATCGTGGCCTAGCGCTCAAAGAACTCGGCCGCATTGAAGAGGCGATTGCCAGCTACGACAAAGCCATTGCATTAAAACCCGACGCCGAGATCTTTTATCATCGCGGCAATGCATTCGCGGAACTGAAGCGATTTGAGGAAGCATTTGACAATTACAATAAGGCGCTTGCGCTCAATCCGACCTACGCTGATGCCTATTCCAATCGCGGCAATGCTCTTAAGGAGCTTGGGCAACTCGAAGAAGCACTTCTCAGCTACGAAAAAGCCACTGCGCTCAGACCGGGTGATGCGGAGACCCATTATAACTGCGGCAATGTGTTTAGGGAGCTGCGGCGTCTGGATGGGGCGCTCGCTAGCTACGATCAAGCGATAAGTCTTAAGCCCGAGATTGCGGAGTATCATGCGAGCCGTGGCTCGATCCTCTATGAACTCAAGCGCCTTGATGAAGCGCTGGTTAGCTTCGATCGAGCTGCCGCCCTGGAGCCAAATCGCGCCGAAGCACACCACAATTGTGGCATCGTGCTCAAAGAGTTAGGCCGCACTAAGGAAGCACTTGCTAGCTTCGAAAAAGCCATCGCCCTGAAGGCAGATTTCGCGGAAGCTTATTCCAATCGAGGGTTTGTGCTTGACGACCTCGGTTTGTTTGAGGAAGCGCTAGCCAGTTG
>JASHSW010000178.1 GCA_030038595.1 Methylovirgula sp. | reverse complement strand
CATCCCGAGGTCGCCTCGTTGATCGGCCAGGATCCGTGGACGGCGGTCATCACGATCGGCGTCGTTCTCGGCCAGACCGCGCTCGCCGCGCTCTTCGGACATCTCGGCGTGCATTATTGGTGGCTCGCCATCCTCGCCGCCTATTGCATCGGCGCGTTTGCCAATCACGCGATGTTCGTCGTCATCCACGACGCGGTTCACAACACGATCTTCAAATCGCCGACCGCCAACAAATGGGTGGCGATCCTCGCCGATCTGCCGAACACGTTTCCCACCGCGATGGGCTTTCGCTGCTATCACCAGAAGCACCATTCGCATCTCGGCGATTACGACTATGACGCCGACCTGCCCGGCCACAGCGAGGCGCATCTGGTCGGCAACCGCTGGTACGGCAAGGCGCTCTGGCTCTTCTGTTTCGCGTTTCTACAAATCACCCGGCTTGCCCGGCTGAAGGGAACGGTGCCCTTCGGCGGACGCTGGACCTGGATCAACACCGCGGTGATCGTCGCCTACGACGTGGCGGTGTTCCATTTCTTTGGCGCGGGCGCGATCATCTATCTCTTCGCGTCGTTTTGGTTCTCGGTCGGGCTGCATCCGCTCGGGGCGCGCTGGATCCAGGAGCATTTCACCTTCGATCCGGAGCAAGAGACCTACGACTATTACGGGCCTCTGAACAAGGTGGCGCTCAACATCGGCTACCACAACGAGCACCACGATTTTCCCGAGATCCCGTGGACGAAGTTGCCCGAATTGAAGCGGCTGGCGCCGGAATTTTACGACCACCTGAGATATCATCGCTCGTGGACGAAGCTGTTCTTCACCTTCATCTTCGACAAGCGCTACACGCTTTATTCGCGGGTCGATCGCAGCGCCGCAAATCTGGCGCGGCGCGCCTGATTATTTTCCGATCGTCGTCGGATCGGCGGCCACATGCCGCCGCTTCGGGGTGCGGTTGAACTGCCCGCGCCGGCCAAAAAGCGTGTGCAGGATCGACGGCGCGTTGGATACGCTCAAATAGACCATCAAGGGCGGGATCGAGACGAGCGTCACCAGATATTGCAGGAGCGTGCCACGCCGCAGCACGACGTAGGGCACGAAGGACATCCCCACGGAAACGAGCAGAACGAGCGTCAGCAGGAATTCCATCATCGGCAGATAGGGGTGCGGGTGAAGGCCGCGCAGCATCAGACAAATGACGAAGGTGACCGTGGCGATCGCGACAAGCGGGTAGAAGACCTGAACGAGGATCAGGGCACTCGCCGAAACTTTGCGGCGGATCGACCAGTGCGAGGTCCAGACTTTCAGGAAGAGCTTGCGCGCCACCTGCACGAAGCCGTTCGACCAGCGGCTTTGCTGCACACGCCAATGACGCACGTGTTCCGGTACGAGGCCGGGAATCGCCGGTTCCATCAGGAAGATCCCGTGCCAGTCGGCAAGCCCGGCGCGCACCGTCAGATCGAGGTCCTCGCATAGCGAGTCCCCCGACCAGCCGCCCGCCTCTTCGATCGCGGCGCGCCGCCACAGCCCGCCCGTGCCGTTGAACTGAAAGAGCCAGCCGGCCCGGTAGCGCGTCGCCTGCTCCATGATGAAATGCGCGTCGAACATCAGGCCCTGGGCGCGCGTCAGCCAGTTCATGCGGTAGTTCGTAAACTCGCAGCGCGACTGCAGGAAACCGGCACGCCGATCCGCCAGGAGATACGGCACCGCGACACGCAGCCAATTGCGCGGCGGCCGGAAATCGACATCGAGCATGGCGACGATCGGCGCGTCGCTGATCGCGAGACCCGCCGCCAAGGCGCCGGCCTTGAAGCCGTTGCGATCCTCGCGGCGCAGCTGCACGACATCGAAGCCTTCGCGGCACAGCTCCCGGGTCACGTTCGCGGCGATGACGGAACTTTCGTCGGTGCTGTCGTCGAGGAGTTGGATATGGAGCTTATCCTTCGGCCAGTCGAGCGCCGCCGCGCTGGCGAGCGCGTCGGCCACCATCTCCGGCTCGTTGAAGATGGGGATTTGGACGAGAACGTTCGGCAGATCGCTTTCGGCGATCTTGGCCGCCGGCATCGGGGTGCGCCAACGCGCGCCGCCGAGAAGTTCGAGGATATTGATGGCAATCAAAAGCAGGAAACTGCCGCCTACAAAGGCAAGACCGAGAACGGCGGTCGTCAGAATCGCATCGAACAGGATGCGCAGCGCATGGATCGTGACCAAGGCCAAATTCCCCCGTCTAACCCCATTGACTTCAACACAAAAAGCCTCGCATTAACAAGCGGAATAGCGCTCTTGCGATGATCAGGGCCGAACTCTTTCGCGAGTTTCCGGTACGTTCACGTCAAATTGAGCAAAGAGCCGATCGACGAGCCGCGGCGGCAAGAGGCGGGCCAAGCGTGCGACGAGATAAAGCGGCAGCGGAAAGACAATCGTCGCTTTGCCGCGCGAAAGCCCGCGTCGAATGATTTTTGCGGCTTGCGCGGCGTCGATTTCGAGCGGTTTCGCTGCTTTGATCGCATCGTTCAGAGGCGTTTTTACAAAACCGGGGATGACGAGGCTTACCACGACGCCGCGTCCTTCGAGGCTGCCGCGCAGCGACTCGGCATAGGCATGGACCGCTGCCTTGCTGGCGCAATAGGCGGGCGAAAACGGCAAGCCCCGCAATCCGGCGATCGAACCGACGAAGGCAAGCTGCCCGCGGCCGCGGGCGCACATCGGGCCGATCAGCGGCTCGACCGTGTTTAAGACACCGAAAAGATTGGTGGCAAGCAGCGCCCGCACGGCTTCGGGATCTTCCTTGCCCCCGTTGCTCCCCAGTCCGGTTGTGATCCCCGCATTGGCGATCGCAAGGTCGAAGGGGCGAGCCGCGTCCTGCGCCGCGATCCAGGTCTGCATCGCGTCGCGGTCGCGCACGTCGAGCCGCGCTGCGACGACCTGCGCTCCTTTCGCTTCGGCCTCCGCGACGGTCTCTTCGAGCCGTTCGGCATTGCGTCCGATTAAGGCAAGACGGACGCTTGGGGCCGCATAGGCCAGCGCCAGGGCGCGGCCGATGCCGCTCGAAGCGCCGGTAATAAGAATCGTGCGATGTTCCGACATCTCAGGGCTTGGCAAGCGTAGCTTCGGCGATGACGACGATCTCACGCCGATCGTTGTGCGCCAAGAGGCGCAGGAGCGCGCCGGACCCGTCGCTGGTCTCGACGATGCGTCCGGAGATCTCGACGCTTTCGCCGGCGAAAACCGGGCGCAGGAATTTCGCCGAGAGCTGCCGCAGCATCCAGTCCGCGCGCCAGGCGTCGAGCGCCGGCTCGAACGCGCTCATCAACAGCATGCCGTGAACGGGCGGCGCTTCGAGCCCGGCGCGCCGCGCCACCGCGGCGTCGAGGTGAATAGGATTGTCGTCGCCCGACGCTTCCGCGTAGCGCCGCAGATCGGCAAGATCGAAACGCACGACGCGCGGCGGAATCTTTTCGCCGGGGCGCGGCGGATTGCCGGAATGTTCGCCACTCATTGCGCGGCGCTCCCGTCGGCCGACACGATGCGCAGAGTCATTTCCATGGAAAGACAGGGTTCCTCGGTATCCGTTGCGATCTTGGCGCGCAGAAGAAGCCGCGACGGTCTTGCCTCGCGCCACATCTCGATCCGCATGCGGTAATCGATCCCGGTTTCGAGGCGGCGGCAAGCATCGAAGCTCTGCGATTCATGGATCGGAACCCAATCCGTCGCGCCGATCATCCGTGCTGCGGCGGCGCGAATCTGGGGATGCGCCAGCCAACGCACCGGGAAGGTGAAGGGGATGCGCCCCGCCCTGGCGCCGGTGGCGCGGCCGAAAGCTTCGCTCGCCTCCGCTTCGACGCGAACCGCGAACGGGCCGAGATGCAGCGGCGATTCCTTTGGATGATCGAGCGGCACGGCGGACGCCGGACTCAAAGGTCGCCGGCCTCAGGCGTCTTCGACGCGGCGCAGGACGAGAACCGCATTGATCCCTCCGAAGGCGAACGAGTTGGACATTACGGCGCTGAGCGGCAGTTGCCGCGCTTCGTTGGGCACCGCGTCGACCGGGCACTTCTCGTCGGCGACGCGCCAGTTGATCGTCGGCGGCGCGACGCCCTCGCGCAAAGCGCCGAGCGTCACGACGAGTTCGAGCGCCCCGCCGGCGCCCAACGCGTGGCCGTGGATCGGTTTGGTCGAAGAGATCGGAATTTGCGGCGCGCGCTTGCCGAAAACAAGGCGAACGGCTTCCGCTTCGGTAATGTCATTGATCGTCGTGCCCGTACCGTGCGCGTTGATGTAGTCGATCTCCTCCGCATCGACGCCCGCGTCGGCGAGCGCGTTGCGCATCGAGGCGGCGGCGCCTTCCGCATCCGGTCGTATCGGATCTTTGGCATCGCTCGACGTGCCGTAGCCGGCGAGTTCGGCCAAGACGCGGGCGTTGCGCGCCTTGGCGATTTCTTCGGCCTCGAGAATGAATACGCCGGCGCCGGCGCCGAGCACCATGCCGTTGCGGTCTTTCGAAAACGGCCGACACAAAGTTGGAGTCAGGACCCGCAGGCTTTCCCAAGCAAGCATGCCGCCGATCGTCAAGCAATCCTCGGTGCCCCCGACGATCGCCCGATCCGTCAGACCGGCGCGGATCATCTGCGCGCCGGTGCCTATCGCCTGCGTCGCCGAGGAACAGGCGCTGGCAATCGCATAACACGGGCCGGTCGTGCCAAAGCGCATGCTCGCCATCGCCGCGCAAGAACTCGGAATAAGCTTGAGGATGGTGAGCGGATCGGGGCGTCCCTCTTTGACCAGAACCGCGTGATGGTTCTCTTCGGTCGTGGTAATTCCGCCGATGCCCGTGCCGATGATGGCGGCGGTGCGCGGGCCTTTCAGCGCATCGCGCGATAGGCCAGCGTCGCGCGCCGCTTCGTCGGCGGCGACAATGAGATAGCGGATCACCGGATCGGTGAACGGCAGAAGTTCCGGTTCGATATAGGCCGCGGGATCGAAATCGCGCACTTGCGCCACCTGGCGGATGCGGCCGCGCGAAGGCCGCGGGAAGGCAATCTCCGAAATGCACGGACGCCCGTCGCGCGCCGCCTGCCATAAAGCCTTCGCCCCGACGCCTGCCGCGGAGACGGCGCCCATGCCGGTAACGACAACCTTTCGCTCGGCCATTCAGCTCGTCTTTTCTTTGCTGATGTAGACGGCCATGGCGTTGATCAGGCTCTTTACGTCCTTTGCCTCGTGAAAGGGCCCATCCATCGGAATGTAGACGTCGAACTTTTCTTCCAGCGCGGTCAAGATCATGACGATGTCGATGGACTTCAGACCGAGACTTTCGATCGTCGCGTCCATTTTGATCTTGTCGCGGTCGATCATCCCTTCGGAGACGATCACGTCTACAATCTGATCGACGAGCTCCGTCCGTTCGGGAACTTGCGCTTCCACCAATACCCCCTTTTACGAGAGTGTTTTAAAACGCTACTTTTAAACCCTTGAACGACGCTGACAACCATGTCGTCTGCTGCACGACTCTACGCGTCGGATCATTCGGCTCAAGTCAAATTCCATAACCTAATTTAGCTCTTGCCGCGGCTCTCCATCTGCTCTTTCAAGGCGAGCAGCTTCGCAAACGGCGAATTGGGATCCGGCGCGGCGTCGCGCGATTTCTCGGTCGAAGCCCATACGGCATTTTTGTGCCGATGTTCGCCGGATTGCAAATCGCGAACCTTGCGTCCCCCCCGACACGTCGCTGGCGATCCGGCCCGCGCCGCCGGATGATCGTCCGGCTGGCCTGCGGGTTCGCGTTCAACTCTTCGCTGCTGCGGTCGGGGCGCCGCGCTCTTCTCTCCGTTGGGCGCCGGCGTGCGCCGTTTATGCTTCGGGCGCGGCTGGCGGTGCGGTCGCCACACTTCGATCATTGGTTCCATGAGTGTCGCTGCGCTTGGCGCATGCGATGCTTCCTGCACCCCCGCAATTTCGCTCGGCGGGCCGGCCGGGTCAGGCACGGCTTGTGCGGCGACTTCTTCGACCTCGGCCGGCGTGGAGGACGGCTCCGTCGTCGCTTCGCTTGATGCTGCGATCGTTTCGGCCAGCGGAGACTCGGACGGCAGAGACCCGGCGGGCGGCGAAACTGCCGCCGGCTCGCTCGCCGGCAGGCTCGCAGCGAGGCCGATCGCGGGTCCTTTGCGGCGCTCGCAGACGTAGCCGAGCCCGCGTAGAATCGACGCGAAACTTTCGCCGGCGCAGCCGGCCAGCGACGTCATGGCGACGGTGACCAGGAATCCGTCGCGGTCGGCAGCGCCGGGCGGCGGCTCGCCCGGCGTGACTCCCGGACGGTAGGAGATTGCCGGACGTATCAAATCGGCGAGGCGTTCGAGAATATCGACGCGCACGGCGCGCTCGCCGCAGACGTGGAAACCGGCCGCGCGATAGAAGCCCTTGGGTACCTCGCTGTCGACCGCGAAAGAGGTGCGTCCGGAGGCGGCGAGATGCGGCACTTCTTCTTGGCTCGTTCCTTCGACACCGCCGTTGCGCAACGCCCAAAGCTGCGCGGCAAAGGCGCGCGGCGCCGGCCGCAGAAGGGCCGGAAGATAAAGATGATAGGCGCCGAAACGCGCGCCGAGCTTGCGCAGCGCGGCGCGCGCATCCTGCGGCAGGTTCTTCACGTCCTCCGCGATATGCGCGCGCTCGAGAACGCCGAGCGACTCGGCGATGCGAAAGGCAATTCCGCGGGCGATGCCTTCAAGGCCTTCGCCCTTCTCGAGCTCGATGAGCGGCCCCAGCAACTTCCTGACGTGCTGGGCGAGCCACAGGTCGAGCCGATGTTGCACCATCTCCAAGAGGGGCCCGGTCAATTGCTCGTCGGCCAGCACGGTGGCGCGCGGCTCGAGCAGCTTCTCCCCTGCCGCGATCTTGCCGACCGGTTCGCCGAGCCAGCGGATCGTGCCGTCGTTGGCGAGCACGAAGGCTTCGTCCACGGCTTCGTGGACGCGCCGAGCGCGCGCTTCGATCTCGCTTGCCAGGGCCTTCTGGGCGGCCGCATTGAGCGCCTTGGCCGCTGCGCCGTCCGCCTGCGGGTCCGCAGTGAAGCGGAATCCGGAAAGATGCCCGACATGCTGGTCCTCGACCAGGACATCGCCGCTCACGGTGATCTCCGCTTCCAACATTGCGTTCTCTCTCAAGCGGCGCTTAAGCACGCTCGTCCTGCGGTCAACAAACCTTTGGGCGAGGCGCTCGTGAAGAGCATCCGACAACGTGTCCTCTACCCGACGCGTGACGCCCTGCCAATGCTCGGGATCGCCTAGCCAATCGGGTCGATTGGCGATAAAGGTCCACGTTCTGACCTGGGCGATGCGCGCCGATAGAGTGTCGATGTCGCCATCGACACGGTCGAGGTCGGAAATATGACGGGCAAACCAATCTTCCGGAATATGGCCCGCCCGGACAATAAAACCGTAGATCGAATGGACGAGTTCCGCATGCGCGCCGGGCGATAATTTCCGATAATCGGGAATTTGGCACACGTCCCAGAGCCGTGCCACGTCGGCCCGCGTCTTGGTCTCCCGCACGACCTTGTCGTCGCGGCTCACCGCATCGAGCGCCCTCTGATCCTCGGCGAGCACGCCACGGATGAGGCCGCGCTCGATCGGGGGCGCCTCGAGCGAGGCGAGAAGCGCGGGAATCGAGGCAAAATCAAGATCCGTATTGCGCCATTGCAGCATGTTGACGGGTTCGAAACGATGTTCCTCCAGCGCTTCGACGAGCTCGGCCTCGAAGGGGGCGCAACGCCCGGTCGTTCCAAACGTTCCGTCGCGCATGTGACGGCCGGCGCGGCCGGCGATTTGACCGAATTCGGCCGGCGTGAGGCGGCGATGCTGCCAGCCGTCGAACTTGCGGTCCGCGGCGAAGGCAATATGGTCCACGTCGAGATTGAGGCCCATGCCGATCGCATCGGTCGCCACGATGTAATCAACGTCACCGCTCTGGTAAATCTCGACCTGGGCATTGCGGGTGCGCGGCGACAGCGCGCCAAGAACGACGGCCGCCCCGCCCCGCTGGCGGCGGATCAATTCGGCGATCGCATAGACCTCTTCGACGGAAAAGGCGACGATCGCAGTGCGGCGCGGCAGGCGCGAGATTTTCCTGCTCCCGGCGAAGCCGAGTTTCGAAAGCCGCGGGCGCGATAAGATCGGCGCGCCGGGCAAAAGCTCTTCGATGCGCCGCCGCATGGTCGAGGCGCCGACCAGCAACGTCTCGGCGCTGCCGCGTCGGTTGAGCAGGCGATCCGTGAAAATGTGCCCGCGGTCGAGATCGCCGGCGAGCTGAATCTCGTCGATTGCGACGAAGGCGACGTCGAGGTCGCGCGGCATAGCCTCGACGGTGGAGATGTAATAGCGCGCCGTCTTCGGCTTGATCTTTTCTTCGCCGGTGATCAGTGCGACCGCCGCGGCGCCGACCCGCTCGACCACGCGGTTATAGACCTCGCGTGCCAAAAGGCGCAGCGGCAAGCCGATCATCCCGCTAGGATGGGCGAGCATGCGCTCGGTCGCATAATGCGTCTTGCCGGTATTGGTCGGCCCCAGCACCGCGCGCACGCCTCTGGTGCGTTCGAAAGGCTGCAGTCTAACGGCGGAGAGCGGAACGTTCATCGATGCGGTCGGTGGTTCAAGAGCTTGCGATAGGAGGTAAACACGCCGTCGCAGGCAAGCCGTGTCGTGCAACGTGCGATTTCGCCCGATGACGGCCGCTAACGGATTGCAATATCGAACGAAACGTCTCGATATCCGTGGTCGGACCTGCAATTTGCGGGCGATCCGCGAAGCGCGTATCGATGCCGATCTGTATCATATTGCGGCACTTTTCTCGCTCGGGCCACAACTCCTTGACGTTTTGAACGATTGCCGAACGAATCGCGCTCGAATCGCTGACGAGCGTCCAATCCGTCTTTGTTCACCACCAGATTTTGACCCGCTCCCGAAATTGCCCCTACCGCTTGCGAAATCGGCCTTTGCGAGGTTCTTCGAACCCCAGCCGGCGGCAACTTCGGCGCGGACTCCAAAGCGCCGTTTTGTCAATCGCAATTTCTAAAAATCAACGCGACCCGAAGTCGGTGGCCCTTCCCATACCCCGGCGTTCCGGCTTGGCCACGACCGAATCCGGTTCGACCGAAAATTCGACGGCGTCGACTTCCGCCATTCCGGCGAGCGTACGCAGCGCAACATGGAAGGGAACGACGACATGCGCCGCTTCGACCGGCACGAGCCACGCTTCGATGTCGCGGTTCTCGGCCATGAACTTGGTCGCGCGTGAACCGGTCCGGTGGCCGGCGATAGGCCGATAACGGACCGCGCAGACCGAAACCGGCCCCGTATAGCCTTTGACCGACACATTGCGGATTCCGGCAAACGACATCATTACGTCGAAGCGCACGACCCCGTCGTAGATCGGCAGAGTACGGTTACAGGCGGCCGGCCCGACCAGCGGCTCGCCGGCCGGAACCGCCATGATGAGCGCGCTCGTCGGATCGAGCACGTTGCGTTTATTCGCGGCGGTGACCGGAACGCGCGGCTCTTTGTCGTCGAAGGGCGGCGAGATCTCGACGGCGCGTACCGTGCCGGCTTCGAGCGCCATGCGGACCGTGCGGACGCCATACGAATTGGCGGAGGTGGTCGCGTAGGCGTTCGGCAGAACGACGCCCTTGCGAATTTCGCCGGAGGAGGCGAGCGCCATTTTGAGGTGCGCCAGCCAGGCGGCGATGCCGGTCAATCTGGCATCGAGATTGATGCGGTAAGCGGCACGCTCGACCGCCCCGATTGCATCGGCCTCTCCGATGTGCAAGCCGATTAGGCTCACGGAATAGCGCGCCCGGATCACTTCGGCCGTCGCCGGCGCCATGCCGACCGATATGGCGAGAATCGCCGCGGCAAGGAAAGAAGTCGAGATCCTAGCGAGCATGAGCGAACCGAAAGGGGAGCGGCCCGCCGCCCGGGCTTGCCGTTTGGCGTCGGAATCGGCCGCTTTCAAGGCCACGCTCGCGCCAAGCCGATGATTCTCGATGGGATGAACTTGTCATGCTTTATCGGGGCAGTGCAAGAATGCAATCTTCGCGACCGGCTCGATCGAATCGGACCGTCGCGCCCGCCTTTGTCCCACGTAAGCGAGGTCAGTCCTATGGCATTTTCGCTCTCCGAAGCATCCGTTCCGGCCTTTCTCGTTGGTCTCGGCGCGCTTTCCGGCCTGCTCGACAAGGCCGACGCGTTCGCCGCGGCCAAGAAGGTCGATCCCTCCGTGCTTCTCCAGTTCCGGCTGGCGCCCGATATGTATCCGTTCGTCCGGCAGGTGCAGATCGCCACCGATCAGGCCAAGAACGGCGCAGCCAGGCTCGCCGGGATTGAGCCGCCGCGTTTTGAAGACGATGAGACGACCCTCGATGCGTTGAAAACGCGGCTTGCCAAGACGATTGCCTTTTTGAAGACGCTCGATCGTCAGGCGATCGACGCGGCCGTAGGGCGCGAGATCACGTTTCCGAGGGGACAAAACAAAGTCGGCCGCATGAAAGGCGCCGATTATCTCGTGCATTTCGTGCTGCCCAATTTCTATTTTCACGTCGCGACCGCCTATGGAATCTTGCGCCATTGCGGCATCGACATCGGCAAGCGCGATTTTTTGGGTGCCATTCCGATCGAGACAATGCCCGCATGATCGCGCCAATCCGTGGAAGGCCGCATAACGCCGCCTTGGCGCCGGCCTGGGCCTGCCGCGCATCCCCACCTATATGAGGCGGAGCGAGCCGGCGCATTGTGCGCAAGTTCTTTCAGCATCCGTGGCTCGCCTTCGCTGTTCTCGTTCGCCGCCGAAAGGGATTCCTCCATGTCTGTCAACGTTCTCTATCGCACCACCGCCACCGCCACCGGCGGACGCGACGGCCACGCCGCCACCAAGGACGGCACGTTCGACGTCAAGCTCGCGACGCCCAAGGAGCTCGGCGGCGCCGGCAATCCCGGCAACAATCCCGAACAGCTCTTCGCCGCCGGATACTCGGCCTGTTTCTTGGGAGCCATGAAATTCGTGGCTTCGCAAGGCGGCCCGAAAGTCCCGGCCGATGCTTCGGTGACCGCCACCGTCGGCATCGGGCCGCGCTCCGAAGGCGGGTTCGGCCTCGACATCGCGCTCGACATTTCTCTGCCCGGCCTGTCGCGCGGCGACGCCGAAACGCTGGTCGAAAAGGCGCATCAGGTCTGCCCTTATTCCAACGCGACGCGCAACAACGTGCCGGTTCGCCTCAAGGTAGTTTAGCGGTCCGCGCCGCGGGCGCTCTCGCGCGTGGAGATTGCGAATGGACTATGTGAAGCTCGGCCATACCGGCCTCGAGGTCTCGCGCATTTGCCTCGGCTGCATGACCTTCGGCGTGCCGAACCGCGGGCTGCATCCTTGGACGCTCGACGAAGCCGAGAGCAGGCCGATTTTCAAAAAGGCGCTCGATCTCGGCATCAATTTTTTCGATACGGCGAACGTATATTCCGACGGTACGTCGGAAGAAATCGTCGGGCGCGCCGTCAGGGACCTCGTCAAGCGCGACGCGGTGGTGATCGCCACCAAAGTGCACGGCCGCATGCGCCCCGGCCCGAACGGTGCCGGACTGTCGCGGCGCGCCATTCTCGCCGAGATCGACAATAGTTTGCGTCGGCTCGGCACCGATTTTGTGGACCTCTACCAGATCCACCGCTGGGATCCGCGCGTGCCGATCGCCGAAACGCTCGAAGCGCTGCACGATGTCGTCAAGGCCGGCAAGGCACGCTACATCGGCGCCTCGTCCATGTACGCGTGGCAATTCGCCAAGGCGCTCTATATATCGCGGCTGCATGGCTGGACGGAATTCGTCAGCATGCAGGATCATTTGAATCTGCTTAATCGCGAGGAAGAGCGCGAAATGCTGCCGTTCTGCATCGATCAGAACGTCGCTGTGCTGCCCTGGAGCCCGCTGGCGCGCGGCCGCTTGGCGCGCGACTGGGACGAAACCAGCGAACGCCAAAAGACCGACGCCTTCGGCAAAACGCTCTACGCCGTTTCGAGCTCCGATCGCGACATCGCGGCGGGCGTCGGCGAAGTCGCCAAAGCGCGCGGCGTGCCGCGCGCCCAAGTGGCGCTCGCCTGGCTGTTGCAGAAGGACGGCGTGACCGCGCCGATTGTCGGCGCCTCGAAGCCGCTGCATCTCGACGACGCGGTCGCCGCTCTGTCGCTGCGCTTGAGCGCCGACGAGATCGCCAAACTCGAAGCCCCCTATGTGCCGCACCCGATCGTCGGATTTCAATAGCGGCATTGCAACGGAGTAACATCATCATGGCCAATTGGTTGATTACCGGCGTCAGCAGTGGATTCGGCCGGGCGCTGGCCGAGGCGATTTTCAAGAAAGGCGGCAGCGTCGCCGGCACCGTGCGCAAGGAAAAGGACAAAAGCGCATTCGAAGCGTTGGCGCCCGGCAAGGCGCTGGCGATTCTGCTCGACGTCACCGACGAGAAGGCGGTGCGCCAAGGCGTCAAGGAAGCCGAAAAGAAGACCGGCGGTATCGACGTGCTCGTCAATAATGCCGGCTACGGGTTCGAAGGCGCGGTTGAGGAGGCAAGTCTCGCCGACTTTCGCGCCCAGTTCGACGTCAACGTTTTCGGCGCCGTGGCAATGATGCAAGCGATGCTGCCGTTCATGCGTGCCCGGCATCGCGGCCATATCGTGAATATCAGTTCGATCGGCGGTCTTACCGCCTTCCCCGGCATCGGCGTCTATCACGGCAGCAAGTTCGCGCTCGAAGGCATTTCGGAATCGCTCGCCAAAGAGGTAAAGCATCTCGGCATCAAAGTGACGATCGTCGAGCCGGGCGGCTTTCGCACCGATTGGGCGGGACGCTCCATGATGCACGTCGACCAGATGATTCCGGACTACGATGCCTCGGCGGGCGCATTTCGGCGCATGTTGGCGGAACGCAACGGCAAGCAGGCCGGCGATCCGCGCAAGGCGGCGGAAGCGATCATCCTCGCGGTCGAATCGGAGGAGCCGCCGCTGCATCTCCTGCTTGGCCCCGACGCTTTGCGGATGGCCGGCGAGAAGCTTGGCGCGCTCACCGCCGAGGTCCTCAAATGGGCGCCGGTCTCGGCAGGCACGAATTTCTCGGCGTGACGAGGATTTTCGATTCCCGCATCGTTTTCGCGTCGCGGCATGGAAGGGCTTGCCGCCGACGCATCGACGCCGCATAACCCGGCCGCAGTATGAAGCCGGAAAAGAGCATGGGCGGAATCAAGGAGCCGGGGTCGGAGAAGGCCGTGTCCGCCGCGAGTTCGCGCATGCGCCAGCCCGCCAATCTCAAGATCTGGCTCGCGAGCCTGCGCCGCGACGACAAGCGACGCCATCGCAGCATCGGCACTTACATCGGCGCCTCCTTCAGTATCGGCATCGCGGCGCTGGCGATCTTCGTGCTCGTTCGCACGTTGAGCCACATCAATCTCACCGACCTGCGCAACGCGATCGCAGCGACGAGCAACGAACAGATTTTCGCCGCGGCGGGGCTCACTTGCCTGTCGTTTCTGGCGTTGACCGGTTATGACGGCGTGGCCTTGTTGCAATTGCGCCAGAAGGTTCCCTACCCGACGACCGCGCTTGCATCGTTCACGAGCTATGCGATCTGCTTCACGCTCGGCTTTCCGCTCATCACCGCCGGAACGGTGCGCTACTGGATCTATTCGCAAGCCGGTCTGTCGGCAGCCAAAATCGCCAGTCTCACCGTCATCGCCGGCGTCACCTATTGGCTCGGCATGGCCCTGGTCATCGCGGTCACGCTTTTGGCGCGCAGCGCTGCGATCAGCGACATCGATCATTTCGATCCGCACATCAACGCGCTGATCGGCCTCGGCGCGCTTGGCGCACTCATCGCCTATCTGGTGTGGGTCTCGCTCGGACACCGCAAGACGCGCATCCAGGGCTTCAAGCTCGAACTGCCCGGCTTCAAGCTGACGCTCGGGCAAATCGCTCTCGGCGTCATCGACCTTTGCTCGGCCGCGGGCGTGCTCTACGTCCTGCTGCCGCCGCCGCGGGCGCTCGATTTCGTCTCCTTCGCCGCCGTTTACGTGTTCGGCTGCGCGCTCGGCATCGCGAGCTATGCGCCGGGCGGTATCGGAGTCTTCGAAGCGACCATGTTAAAGGCGGTGCCGGTTCCCTCGCAGGCCGTTCTGCTTGCCTCGCTGCTGCTGTTCCGCATCATTTATTACCTTGTCCCGTTCGTCCTCGCGCTTGCGCTGCTCGGTGCGCATGAGGGTCTGCGGCATTGGCAGAACCTGGGCGACGTGATGCGCGGCGCCGACGAGAAAGGCGACGCGGAAGGATAGTGCGCCGGCACCACGCCCTTCCGCATGGTCACCGGGCCAAAACGCTCGGCGCTGGCGACGAACGCGTCGGCTACAATTCTAGGCATCTCGGCACCGATTTTTCACGAAGAGTCTGACAAGAAGGCTGCGCGAGCCTTCAGGCGAGAACGCAGGCCAGCGCGGCGCGTTGGAGGCCTGCACCTCGAATATGCGTTGGTCATCCGAATTATGCATCTCGACGTATTGACCCTGGTCGCAATGGGAAGCTTCGTCTCGGCCTGCGCGGGCGTGATGCTGCTCGGCGCTTGGTGGCAAAGCCGCAAGACGCCGGCCTTGGGCTTATGGGGCCTTGCCGACATCATCGCCGCC
Source organism: Methylovirgula sp. (assembly GCA_030038595.1). Taxonomy (GTDB): domain Bacteria; phylum Pseudomonadota; class Alphaproteobacteria; order Rhizobiales; family Beijerinckiaceae; genus Methylovirgula. The sequence continues at coordinate 5,846 of JASHSW010000178.1, read as the reverse complement.
CTAGGCATCGCCTCCCTGATTCTGGAGCCGACCTTGAGCCGGTACGGCAACTGTCTCCTGGCGCTCGCGCCGGGCCTGATATGGAAGGCGGCACGGAGTTTCGATCGCAAGCCCGCACCGCTCTTCGTCGCGCTGCTTGGCGCGATGCTGGTGGCGCTTGCCATCGTCCTTCCCGTCACGCGGCACGTCGCCGAGACGCTGAGCCTTGCTTCGGGCACGATCTATCTGTTCGCCGCCGCGACCGCGCTCTGGCTCGGACGAAAGGAGCGCTTGGTGGCGCGCTGGCCGCTTCTCATCCTCACGGGCGTGCACGCCGGCGTGTTGCTGACCGGCGCGTATAGCATCCTCAACGGCTCGATCCTTGCCGGCGAGGTGCCGTCGGTCAGGAGCTTGTTCGGCATCATTCATTTCGAAAGCATCGTCTTCACGCTCGGCACCGCCGTGTTCCTCCTCGCGCTGGTCAACGAGCGCAACGAGGCGGCCAGCCGGAAGGCGGCACGGATCGATCCTTTGACCGGCATCGCCAACCGGGCGGCCTTCATGGAAACCGCCGAACGCGTGGTCGATCGATGTCGGCGCGAGGGCGCACCGGTTTCGGTCATGATGTGGGATCTCGATCGGTTCAAGACGATCAACGACACCCACGGCCACGCGGTGGGCGACGCCGTCATCCAGCAATTCTGCGACGTCGCGAACGCCCTGTTGCGGCCCACCGACGTCCTCGGGCGCATCGGCGGCGAGGAATTTGCGGCCGTCCTCGGGCGATCGAGCATCGAGGTGGCGGCGGCACGCGCCGAGCGGATTCGCTTGGCTTTCGCGGAGAGCTGCCGGTTTGTCGAAAACGACGAGGTCGAGGCGACGGTCAGTTGTGGACTCGCGGCGAGCGAGAATGCCGAGGAACCCCTGGCGAGATTGCTCGGCATCGCGGACGCGGCGCTTTATCGCGCCAAGGCTGAGGGGCGCAATCGCGTCAAACGCGGCGAACAACGCGGCGCTGTGTCCAGCATCATCCGCGTGGCGTGAGAGACCGCCAAGTTCTCTTACAATTGGCGATTGGAGCGGGCGAAGGGAATCGAACCCTCGTATGCAGCTTGGGAAGCTGCCGTTCTGCCATTGAACTACGCCCGCGCGCGTTCTTCTCTAAGACATGCGGTGCGGGCGATCAAGAACGGCGCGCCGCGAGATCTTCGGCGCTTGTCAGCGCATGCGGAAGTGCTTGGAGAGCTTCAGGCCCTGGCCCTGATAATTCGAAAGTCCCGCCGCGCCGTAGAGCACATCGGGCGCTTCCGCCATCTTCTCGAAGACGAGCCGGCCGATGACCTGCCCGTCTTCGAGGATAAACGGCACTTCGTGGCTGCGCACTTCGAGCACGGCGCGGCTGCCGGGAAGCCCGCTTTCGGTGAACCCGAAGCCGGGATCGAAGAACCCTGCATAATGGACGCGAAACTCGCCCATCGCCGGATCGATCGGCACCATCTCGGCGGCGAGATCGGGCGGGATATGCAGCTTTTCCTGCGAAGCGAGAATATAAAATTCGTCGGGATCGAGAATGAGCCGCTGGTCGGAACGGGCATAGACCGGCTCCCAAAAATCCGCGGCGTCATAGGCGGCGAAGGCATCGACATCGATGATGTCGGTGTGTTTCTGCGCCCGGTATCCTACGATCTTGCTCTCCAGCGTCGCATCGCTCAAGGCGACCCGCAGCACCAGGCCGCCGCGCAGGTTCAAGTCGCCGTCGACAAGCGGCATTTGCTGATGGCGCCTGCGCAAATCGCGATCGTCGACCGCGAAGTCGGTGCGTTGCAGCTGTTGCGAATTGAGCCGCCGGAAGCGAATCTGGTTCAACTTCGAACCTTCACGGACCCGCACGCTGAAGCTGCGCGGCGAAACCTCCGCGTACAGCTGTCCGCCATAGCCGGGCTCCGTGACATCAAAGATTTCGCTGCGGTCGGTGATCAAACGCGTGAAGATGTCGAGCCGTCCGCTCGAGCTCTTTGGATTGGCGGTGGCGGAAATGCTGATCGGCAGGGCGAGCGTTTCGAGCAGTGGAATGACGTAGACGCAGCCGCGCTCCAGCACCGCGCCGCGCCCCTTGAGGCTGATCTCGTCGGGCTTCAAGACTCTGAGCTGCTCTTCGACGCTGCGGTTCTTGCCCGGCAGGAAACTTGCCCGCACCCGATAGGCGCGTGGCCCAAGCCGCAGGTCGAGGCTGGCGGGCTGCAGTTGGGCGGGCTCGATGTCGCTGAGGAGACGGATCAGATTGCGCCGCAACATCAGCTCGATTTTGTCGCGTCCGAGCAGCCCGAAGGCGTTGCCGAACAGCCGCGAGGCGTTCTCGTCTTCCAGGGGAAGAAAGCTCGATGCCGACTGCATGTTCTGCTTAAGGTTCTGCCGAAAAGACCGGCTTGGAGGGGCGATTATCGCCTTGCCGAGGCGGCAGCCAACAGGTTTTCCGCTTGAGGCGCGGCGTGCCAGGGGTTATGCAGAACTTACGTGGTCATTTGGGCCGGCCGGCTTGCCGCCACGTTAAACAAGGGACTAAAAGGGCCGCGGTACCGCCCTCCCTCTATTTCCCCGCCGGCTTCTCTGCGGCTCAGCCCGAGCCGGCAGAAAAGGAGGAGCAGAAATGGCGAAGCGCCCGAGCCGCGATCCCAAAACCTGGCGGGAAGCGACCAAGCTTGTCCACGGCGGCGTGCTGCGCTCGCAGTTCGGCGAGACTTCGGAAGCGCTCTTCCTCACCCAAGGCTTTGTCTACGAGACCGCCGAGGCGGCCGAGGCGCGCTTCAAGGGCGAAGCGCCGGGCTTCGTCTATTCGCGCTATTCCAATCCGACGATCGCCATGTTCGAGGAACGCATGTGCCTGCTCGAAGGAGCCGAGGCGGCGCGCGCCACGGCGAGCGGAATGGCGGCGGTAACCGCCGCGCTGATGGGGCAGCTAAAAGCCGGCGACCATATTGTGGCGGCGCGGGCGCTGTTCGGCTCCTGCCTTTATGTCGTCGAAGAATTGTTGCCGCGGTTCGGCGTCGCATCGACCTTGGTCGATGGCGCCGACCTCGACCAGTGGCGGGCCGCCGTGCGCCCTGAGACCAAGACCTTCTTTCTCGAAACCCCGACCAACCCTTGCCTCGAAGTCTACGACATCGCGGCGATCGCCGAAATCGCGCATCGAGCCGGCGCCACGCTCGTCGTCGACAACGTCTTCGCCTCGCCAGTTCTGCAAAAGCCGTTGCAGCACGGCGCCGACTGCACCGTCTATTCGGCGACCAAGCACATTGACGGCCAGGGCCGATGTCTTGGCGGCGTAATTCTCGCCAGCCGCGCGTTCATCGAAACGCACGTTCACAATCTCCTGCGTCAAACCGGTCCGGCGCTTTCGCCCTTCAACGCTTGGGTCCTGCTGAAGTCCCTGGAGACCTTGCCGCTGCGCGTCGCCGAGCAGACACGCAACGCCGAGAAGATCGCCGCAGCCCTCGCCGGCCATCCGGCAATCCAACATCTCGCCTACCCTGGGCTTTCCAGCCATCCGCAAGCCGAAATCGTGCGCCGCCAGATGACCGGCGGCGGCACGCTCATCGCATTTGCGGTACGCGGCGGCAAACGCGCCGCCTTCGCCTTCGCCAATGCTCTGTCGATCATCAAGATCTCCAACAACCTCGGCGACGCGAAAAGCATCCTTACCCATCCCGCGACGACGACCCACCAGCGCCTGACGCCGGAGGCGCGCGCCGCCTTGGGGATCGGCGACGGGCTCCTGCGACTTTCGGTCGGGCTCGAGGACGCCGACGACCTTATCGAGGATCTTCGCCAGGCGCTGGCTGCCATCGACCGCGCGCATCTTGCAGCGGAATGAACGCATTGCCGCGGATTTCTTAACCATCGCGGCCGAGGCGCGCTTCGTGCTGATCGCCAAGCGCCGGGACCATGCCGGCCGCCACTTCATTCCTGCAAGGAATCATCAAGATCTCGATCCGAAAATACGGGTTGGGATCCGTGATGAACTGGAAGTTTCCTAGTCTGCTCGTTTCCGTGCTTCTGCCGTTGTCGGTCGCCGCCTCGGTTGCCGACACCGCGCCGGACATTGCCTCGTTGCGCGCCAAATATCTGCGCACCGATCCAATCCCTTATCCGGACGACGATCCGTACTCGGCGGCGAAGGCCAAGCTCGGCCATATTCTGTTCTTCGATCCCATCTTCTCCGCCTCGGGAACGATTTCTTGCGCAACCTGCCACGAGCCGGATCGCGGCTGGGAGGACGGTCTGCCCCGCGCCGTGGGCGACGCGCGCCATCCGCTCAAATTGAAGACCCCGACGCTGCTCGACGTCGCCTGGTTGGAGCGCCTCGGCTGGGACGGAAAGTTCGACAGCCTGGAACAGGTCACCTTCGCGCCGATCGTTGCGAGCGGAAACATGAACATGTCGGAAGCGGGCGTTGAGGCGCGCCTTGCTTCGATTCCGCAGTATGTTGACGACTTCACCACCGCTTTTGGCGATGGAGCGATCACCCGCAAGCGCATCGAAATGGCGATGGCGACCTATGAGCGCTCGATCGTCTCCACCGAGGCGCCCTTCGACCGCTGGGTCGAGGGCGACGACAATGCCATCAGTGCCTCGGCGAAACGCGGCTTTATGATTTTCAACGGCAAGGGGCGCTGCAACGAGTGCCACAGCGGCTGGGCGTTCACCGACGGTTCCTTCCACGACATCGGCGTCGCCAAAGACGACGACATCGGCCGCGGCCGGCTTTTCCCGACCTCCGTCAAGCTTCGCCATGCGTTCAAGACGCCGACGTTGCGCGACGTGGCGCTGCGCGCGCCCTACATGCACGACGGCTCCGTGCCGACTCTCGAAGCCGTGATCGATCTCTACAACAAGGGCGGGATCGACCGGCCGAGCCGTGCCGAAGTGATCAAACCGCTGCATCTGTCGGGACAGGAGAAGGCGGATCTCCTCGCCTTTCTAAAGACGCTCACCGGCAAGCCGCAGCATACCGATCCCCCGACGCCGCCGCGTTAGCGTTCAGCAAATCCCGGGAAGAAGCGTGCCGAGCAGGGTGAGCCCGGAGACGAACAGCGTCCCGCCCCATTGCTCGAACTTCACGCAATGGAGGGGCATGCGCTGCGCCGCGCAAGCGAGGCTCGTACCGGCGATCAAGCTCATCAGACTCAAGGCGAGGATCATGACATCCCTCTCGAATTCGAGCCGGAAGCGTAGAACCGAAGGGCTTGCCAATTCCTTGCCGGACGGCGGCGGCGGGCGGCAGGCAGGCGGATTGTGCAAGAAAGGTTAATGGAAGCGATTCTCAAGAATGTGATTAACCAAATATTAGGATTAGCAAAGACAGTTAGTTAAATTTCTCCTAATTTACCCCTGCCCAAGATGCGGGGGTAGGTAATGCGTAACTGTAAACGCTGGCGGCGGCTTGCCGCCTTGGCCGGGTCTGCGCTCGGACTGAGCTTGCTGTTTTCCGGGCAAGCGAGCGCGCACATCAAATGGTTCTGCGCCTATAACGTCGCCGGACAGCCGCGCGGACTTGAGAACGTTCTCTGCCCCGACTTCGAATTGTTGACCGGAACGGCGCTATTGATGCTGCTCTCCGGCTATCTCGTCGAGATGAGCATGATCGGCACGGCCCTGCTGGCTGCGCTGAACCGGGTAACCAGCGGGCTGCGCGACAACAGCGAAGTTCTGATGCGCGCCGCCTGCGGTTTCTTCTTCGTCGCGCTGTGGACGAAGGGCGGCATCATCCTGACCCCCGAACTCGTCACGGCTTCGCCGATCATCCCGTGGATCCAGCTCGGTTTGGCGACCTGCCTCATTTGGCGCCGCACGCTGCCGATCACCGGAAT
>JASHSW010000177.1 GCA_030038595.1 Methylovirgula sp. | reverse complement strand
GATCATCACCTTCGGCTCGTTTCTGGCGCGCGGCGTGATGCGCAACGTCGGGCGCGTGCTGGAAATGCCACTCGGCCAGGTCGACAAGCTCGCCAAGCTCGTGCCGCAGAACCCGACGGCGCCCGTCACCATCAAACAGGCGATTGCCAGCGAGCCGCGCCTCAAGGAAGCGGCGGAGGCCGAGCCGCGCGTGGCGCGCATGCTGAAGATCGCCGAGACTCTCGAAGGGCTTTACTCGAACGCCTCGACGCACGCCGCGGGCATCGTCATCGCCGACCGGCCGCTCGAAGAACTCGTGCCGCTTTACCGCGATCCGAAGTCGGATATGCCGGCGACCCAGTTCAACATGAAATGGGTCGAGCCTGCCGGGCTGGTGAAGTTCGACTTTCTGGGATTGAAAACGCTCACCGTGCTTTCCAGGTGCGTCAAGCTTCTCGCCAAGCGCGGCATCGGCGTCGATCTCGCCGAAATCCCGCTCGATGACGCCAAAACCTACGAGATGATGGGGCGCGGCGAGGTCGTCGGCGTGTTCCAGGTCGAAAGCGCCGGCATGCGCAAGGCGCTGGTCGATATGCGCGCCGATCGATTTGAGGATCTGATCGCTCTCGTTGCGCTCTATCGACCGGGCCCGATGGCCAATATCCCGGTCTATTGCGCGCGCAAGCTCGGCCAGGAGCGGGTGGAATATCTTCACCCGAAGCTCGAACCGATCCTGCGGGAGACGTTTGGCGTCATCACCTATCAGGAGCAGGTGCAGCAGATTGCCCGCGATCTCGCCGGCTATAGTCTCAGCCAGGCCGACATCTTGCGCCGGGCGATGGGCAAGAAGATCAAGGCCGAGATGGACGCGCAGCGCGGGCGCTTCGTCTCGGGCGCGGTGGAACGCGGGCTCAGCAAGGCGGAAGCGGATTCGATCTTCGACGCCTGCGCGAAGTTTGCCGAATACGGTTTCAACAAGTCGCACTCGGCGCCTTACGCGCTTCTGACCTACCAGACCGCTTATCTCAAAGCGAATTATCCGGTCGAATTCCTCGCCGCCTCGATGACGCTCGACAAATCATCGACCGACAAGCTCGCCGAATTCTGCAACGAGGCGCGAAGGCTCGGCATCAAGGTGGAGCCGCCGTCGGTCAATCGCTCCGGGGTGGATTTCGAGGTCGCCGCCGATAAGAGCGGGGCGTTGTCGATCATCTATGCGCTTTCGGCCATTAAGGGCGTCGGCGACGGCCAGGCGCAGGCGCTGGTTTCGGCGCGCGGCGAAGCGCAGTTTGCGGATCTCGGCGACGTCGCGGCGCGCATTTCCCCGCGCGACCTCAACAAGCGCATGCTCGAAAGTCTCGCCGCGGCCGGCGCTTTCGATGCGCTCGAAGGAGACCGCGCCCGCGTCTTCGCCGGGATCGAACCGATCCTGGCGCTCGCCCAACGCCGCGAGGAGGAAAGCCGCGCCGGCCAATCGGCGCTCTTCGGCGCGGAGCGGCTCGACCCGCTGGCCAGCGTAAAGTTCGAATGCTGGCCGCTCGCCGAGCGGCTGCGCCGCGAGTTCGACGCGATCGGCTTCTTCCTATCCGGCCATCCGCTCGATGCCTACGAAGCGATCATGGGCAGGCTGCGGGTGGCGCGCTGGGCGGATTTTTCACGCGCCGCTAAACAAGGCGCCTCGGCCGGCCGGCTCGCGGCGATCGTTCTCGACCGGCAGGAACGGCGTACGCGCTCCGGCACCAAAATGGGCATCGTGCAGCTCTCCGATCAGTCCGGACAATATGAAGCGGTCTTGTTCCAGGAAGGCCTGAACCAATACCGCGATCTTCTGGAGAAAGGCGCCGCGGTGCTGGTCGCGCTGCAGGCCAATGTCGACGGCGAGGACGTGCGGGCGCGGATCATGACGGTCGAGCCGCTCGATCAAGCGGCGAGCCGTATCCAGAAAGGGCTGCGCGTCGTGCTGCGCGACGCGACGCCGCTCGAATCCATCGCCGAGCGCCTCTCGGCGCGCGGCGAGGACGAAATCTTTCTGGTGTTGTCGACGGGAGCCGGCGAAGTGGAACTCAAACTGCCCGGCAAATATCAGGCAAGCCCGCACGTGGCGGCGGCACTGAAGGCGATTCCGGGGATCGCCAATGTCGAGCATGTCTGAGTAGTGACCTTCATGCTCCAGCGACAGCCCGCATGCTGAGGAGCGCGCGAAGCGGGCGTCCCGAAACACGAGCCCAAATGCGATGCAAGCGGGCCTTGATAGCAGCGCAAGCGACCGCATCCTTCGAGGCTCGCTGCGCTCGCGCGTCAGGATGGGGGAGGCGCGGTGTGATTATCCGCCCGTTCACTGATTCCCCTCCAGCGGCTTGCCGTTTGCGTCGTAGTGCGACTTGATCCAGGCGATGATTTTCAAAATATCTTTCGGTTCGGGGATAATCGAGCCGAACGACGGCATCGGGGCCACGACATTTTCGATCGCCATGCGCGAATAGCCTTCCTTCTGCAAATCGACGGAGCCGAGTGCGATCAGGCGGAACAACGTGTCGGGATCGCCGCCATAGATCCACACGCCGTCGATGAGCGGCGGACAAATACCGCCGCCGCCTCCGCCGCCGTGACAGCCCGGGCAGCCGGCGCCCGAGAACAGCATCTGGCCTTCGGCGATCGCTTTTTTGTCGCCGATGTACGGATCCTTGATGCTTCCCTTTGGGGAGTGCGCGAGTTGAAGGGAGGTTGCCCCGCTCGTCGGAGCCGGGCTCATGGGCATGCGGCCGCCATTCGCCGTGCTACCGCTCATCGGCGCCGTATCGTTTTGGGCGTGCACCGCCCCGAGCAAAGCGGCGCTGATCAGAAACCCAAGGCCCAGTCCCGTTGCGAGCGTCTTCATGGCATTTCCCTCCAATTCGTCTGCGCAGTCCGGTTCAGGTACGAAGCACGACCAACAAAGGTTACGCGCGGCGCGCGGCAAGTTCGCTCGCCAGCACGTCGGCGACGCTGGCACGGACGAGTTCGCCCACGGCTTCGAGCGCCAAGCGGCGCGGATGGCTGGGGCGGGAGATGAGCCGCACCCGGCGGCTCGCCTTCGTGCCGGAGAGCCGCCGCGCGACGAGGTCGCCGGGCAACGGCTGTTCCTGTTTCACCGCCAGAGCCGGAAGCAGCGTCATACCATAGCCGGCCGCCGCCATATGCAGCAGCGTTCGGAGGCTCGCGGCGCGCATGTCGGCAATGGCCCCTTCACCGTGCGGCCGCCCGCAAAGGTCGAGCGCCTGATCGCGCAGACAATGCCCGTCCGTCAAAAGCAGCAGATCTTGCGCGGGGATGTCGCCGACATCGATCTGGTTCTTCTTGTTGAGCGGGTGGCCGTGGCCGAGTGCCAGGAAGAAATCCTCCTCGAAGAGCGGCTCGACCGCAAGGCTCGGGTCGTCGGGGTCGGAGGCGACGATCGCCGCATCGAGCTTGCCGGTGCCGACCAGCTCGACGAGCCGCACCGTCAAGTCTTCCACCAACACGAGCCGCATCGCGGCGAGCGCAAGTTTTGCGTTCGGCAAGACGTAGGGCATCAGATAAGGCGCGAGCGTTGGAATCACCCCAAGATGAAAAGGGCCGGCCAAAGGATCGCGGCCGCGTTGCGCGACGGCGGCGATGTCGTCGGCAGCAGCAAGCGCGGTGCGCGCGTACGTCAGGATCTGAGCGCCCGCCGGCGTCGGCCGTACTGCGCGCCCGACGCGCTCAAAAACAGCGAGGCCAAGTTCCTCTTCGACTTTGCGGATCTGCCCGCTCAACGTCGGCTGGCTGACGTTGCAGGCTTTGGCGGCACGGCCGAAATGGCCGAAATCCGCGACCGCGACGATGTAGCGAAGATCACGCAGATTCATTTCATCCACCGTCGGCGCGAGCGCCATTGTCCAATCGGCGTTGCCTATCGAACTAAGCTAGGCGATCGGCTAAATCAATGGCGCCCCCGGCGGTCGCAGTATGGATTTTGCGTCGCGGCGCCAGATAAAGTGGCGCAGCCGGGAGTTGCCGCCGGCGGCTGGGCGGAGCCAATCGGCTAGGCGGAGGCACTATGAGCCAGATCCTTGCGCCCGGGACGCAAGCTCCCGATTTCACGCTCGGCGTCACGCCCGACCAGCCGGTCTCCTTGCGCGACTTCCGCGGCAAGCCGGTTATCCTAGCGTTCTATCCGGCCGATTGGAGCCCGGTGTGTGGCGACCAAATGGCCCTCTACAACGAGATCCTCCCGGAGTTTCACAGACGCGGCGCCGAACTGCTGGGGATCTCGGTCGACGGTGTCTGGTGTCACGAGGCATTCGCGGCGCATCGGCATCTTCACTTTCCCTTGCTCGCCGATTTCGAACCCAAAGGCGCGGTGGCCAAAAGCTATGGGGCGTATCGCAACGGCGAAGGCGTGTGCGAACGCGCTTTATTCGTGATCGATCGCAACGGCGCGATCTTTTGGAGCTATTGCTCGCCGATCGCCGTCAATCCCGGCGCGGACGGCATCCTCGACGCGCTGGAGCGCATGACAGCGAAAAGTCCCGCATGAGCGTCCTGCGACCGCCCATGCAACCAAACGACCATGTGCGAGGCCCGCCCGATGCGCCGATCACCTTGGTCGAATACGGCGACTTTGAATGTCCTTATTGTGCCGCGGCGCATTCGCAAGTGAGGCTCGTCGAACAGCGGTTTGCAACGCAGTTGCGATTTGCGTTTCGGCATTTCCCTTTGACCCAGGTGCATCCGCTCGCCGAGCCGGCGGCCGAGGCCGCCGAAGTCGCCGGAGCGCATGGTCATTTCTGGGAGATGCACGACGGACTTTATGAAAATCGGAAGGACTTCGGTGCGTCGCTCTTTCTTGCGCTCGCCGAACAACTCGGCATCGCGGAGAGCGAGCTGAGCGCCGCGCTGGCGGCCAGAAAATATGCACCCAAGATCCAAAGCGATTTCTTGAGCGGCGTGCGCAGCGGCGTCAATGGAACGCCGACCTTCTTCATCAACGGCGTGCGACACGATCAAGGCTATCAATTCGAAGAATTGGCGGGCGCCATCGAAGCCAGCCTGTAGCGGCGCAGCCGATCGCCTTCGCGGACCGATTGGCGCCGCCTATGACTTCAAACGGGACAATCGATTGGATCGATGGTTTGCGGCCGCTTATCGTGACCGAAAGGCGCCGAGGAGGAGGAAATCATGGCATCCGAAAAACTCACGACGACGGCCGGCGCGCCGGTTCCCGACAACCAGAACTCGATCACCGCCGGCCCGCGCGGCCCCGTGCTCCTTCAAGATTATCCGCTGATCGAGAAGCTCGCCCATCAGAACCGCGAGCGCATTCCCGAGCGCGTCGTTCACGCCAAGGGCTGGGGCGCGTTCGGCACGCTGACCGTCACGCACGACATCACCAAGTACACGTGCGCCGG
>JASHSW010000021.1 GCA_030038595.1 Methylovirgula sp. | reverse complement strand
CGTCGCCGAAAAGCACGCAGGTGGCGCGATCCTGCCAATCGAGAATGCGCGACAACGTGTCGGCGCCGATCACCAGCGCCCGCCGATGCGACCCGGAGGTCAGGAATTTATCCGCCGCCGCGAGCGCGAAAACGAAACCCGAACAAACCGCTTGAAGATCAAAGGCGACGCCAGAGGTGATGCCGAGTTCGGCCTGGACCTGTGTGGCGACCGCGGGGAAAGTGTAATCGGGCGTCGTAGTGGCGACGATTAACAGATCGATGTCGGCGGCGTTGAGCCCGGCGTCGGCAAGCGCGGCGCGCGCCGCTTGCGTTGCAAGCGTCGAGGTGCGTTCGTCTTCGGCGGCGATATGGCGCTGCCGAATGCCGGTGCGCTGTACGATCCACTCGTCCGTCGTCGAAAGGAATTTCTCAAGGTCCGCGTTGCTGACGATACGTTTCGGAAGAGAGGAGCCCAATCCGACGATGACGGAGCGAAGTACGGTTTGGGTCACGCGGATTTCCGGCTCGAATAGAAGTGGGCTTGTTGCACAATCGCCGGTTTCGAGCAACCGCGCTTCAGGCCGTTGTTCGCAAGCGCCTATCGATCCGCCGCCTGGCTCATTACGGTGTATCTTGCGCGGCGCGGAAGCCCAACTGCAACGCCGCGGCTCATGAACGAACCGAGGCCGGCGCGGCGGCCGGCGGCTCGATCCGTTCCGGAAGCGACTCCCCGATCTTTCGCAAAAGCTCGTCGCGCACCATCTCGTAACCGATTTCCAGCGCCCGCGCCGTGCCGAGCGCATCCGCTCCGCCGTGACTCTTGATCACCACGCCGCCCAATCCGAGGAAAATGCCGCCGTTCACGCGGCGCGGATCCATTTTGACGGCGAGCGCCTGGAAGGCGCGCCGCGCCAGGAGATAGCCAAGCTTCGAGGTCAGGCTGCTGCGCAGCGCCTCATCCAGATAGCCGCTAATTTGCTTGGCTGTTCCTTCCGCCGTTTTCAATGCGATGTTGCCGGCGAACCCTTCGGTGACGACGACGTCGACCGCGCCTCGGCCGATGTCGTCGCCTTCGACGAAGCCGCGATAATCGAGATTGGGCAGCGCCAACTCACGCAAGATTCTCGAGGCAGCTTTCACCTCCTCGATCCCCTTGATCTCTTCGGTACCGACGTTCAGCAAGCCAACCGTTGGCCGATCCAAGGCGAAGACGATTCGCGCCATCGCCGATCCCATGATCGCAAGATCGACGAGATGACGGGCGTCCGCACCGATCGTCGCGCCTACGTCGAGCACGATCGATTCGCCGCGCAGCGTCGGCCAAAGTACCGCGATGGCAGGCCTGTCGATATGCGGGATCATGTGAAGACAGATCTTTGCCATCGCCATCAGCGCGCCGGTATTTCCGGCGGAGAACGCCGCGTCGGCGTCGCCTTTTTTCACCGCTTCAAGGGCGAGCCACATAGAGGAAGCGCGCCGCCCGACACGCAGGGCCTGGCTCGGCTTGTCGTCCATGCGCACGGCAACCGGCGTGTGCCGCACGCCCGAGACCGCGGCAAGCGCCGGATCGGCCGCAACGAGCGGGGCCAATTTCGCTTGGTCACCGAAAAAAAGGAACGCGAGGTCGGGGTATTGCGCGCGCGCCAATGCGGCGCCGGGTATGATCACTCCGGGACCGTGATCACCCCCCATGGCATCGATCGCGATCCGAATTGGCCTCTTCATGGTGCTCCTACGGCGCTTCGTCTGCCCGCGACCAAGCCAAGAGACGCCCGCCGGAAGATGCGCTACGGCAAAGCGCCGCCGACCGCAAGCACGGGCGGCCTGCTCCCGCCCGGCGGCGCAGAGAGTGGCTTTCAAGAGCGATCGGTTAGCTTTTTCAACACGTCGAACGGCTTTTCGTCGCTTTCCTCGGAGACCGTCACCGGGGTGAATTCCATTCCGGGTTTCTTCGGATAGGGATCGAGCCCAAGCGCCAGAAATTCGGCGGCGAGCGCGCCGACGTCGATCATACCATCGACGATCGCATCGGGCGGATCGCGCTCAGGCGCGCCGGGACCGCCGAACTGCGTTGCGATGCGGGGCGCAACGCGCGCCGCCGGCGGGGCGAAATCGACATCCATCTCTTCGACCACGTCGGCGTCGAATGGTTCGAGACTCAACACGCAGATCTGCGTCACCTTGGCACGCAACGTCCCGCTGACATTGAATTCGGCAACGCCCCGGCGGGCGATATGCAGATCGGCTTCGAGACTGTCGATTCCGACGAGCCCGTCGGCGGCAGCAAGCGCCTGGCGCGTCGTCGCATCGGCGCTGATCGCAAGATCGAGCCCCTGCTCCGGCACTTCTTCGACATTGACAAGATGCGAGAAGATCTTGCCGGTCGGCAGCCGGCCGGTTCTGCTAGGTGGCATCGTTGCCCTCCTCTGGCCTTTCCGCAAATATGGGACCTTCGATCAGCTCTGCGATGGTTGCGCCGGCGAGCCGTTTATCGAGAGCCTCGACGTAGCGGGCGAGGCGATCCGCGTCGCGGCGGCCGGCATAGACGTTGCGCGACAAGGCGGCGCAAAGCGCGGCATGACCCTCGCGCAAAGCCCGATCATAGGCGTTGGCGCGGCCGAGAAAAGCCTCAGCAATCGCCTTCATCCGTTTCGGCACGCCGACATCGGCAACTCCCATCTCGCGCAGTGCGACATCGAAGTGCCGGAACAAAGCGTCGGCTAGATCCTGTGCGATCTCGGGGCCGGGCGACGGAAAAAGACCGAGTCTGCGCAATACGAGGGCGGCGTGCAGGGCCAGGGATTCGAACCGCCCGTCGATGTCGTCGCCGATCCCGTAGACGAGGAACAAAACCGGGTCGCGCCCGGCCGCGACGATCTCGCTGTGCAGGCGATCGATCAAACGGCGGTTGGCTGCGCCCCGGAAAAGCCCAAAAAACATGACTCTAAGTTCCGAGTTCGCGATCGCGACGCTGGCGCCGCGCTTGCCTTTGCTACCTGCGGGGGTTAGGCATCGGCGGGCTGCGATGCAAGCAAAACTTGCCGCCCGCATACCGGCGGCGGGATCGAACGGAGAGGGTGAAGGAGCGTGAATCGGGGTAAGACAGGTCTCGCTGTGAAGTTCGGCTTGGCGAGCCTGCTCGCGCTCGGCGTTGCCGGTTGTCTTGGCTATAACGGCGACATCGTCCACGGTTATCAGATCGATCCGAAGCTGCTCGACCAAGTGAAGATCGGATCTTCCGCCGAGCAGGCGCTCGTCGTGATGGGAACGCCCTCGACCACCTCGACCGTCGGCGGCGACGCCTGGTACTATATCAGCCAATCCACCGACCGCCCGGTCCTGTTCATGGACCCGAAGATCACCGACCAGCGCGTTCTGGCGATCTATTTCGACAAGCAGAAGCGAGTCGAGCGCATCGCCAACTATGGTCTGAAAGACGGCAAGGTGTTCGATTTCGTCTCGCAGACGACCCCGACCGGCGGCAACGAGGCGACCTTCCTGAACGGCATTTTCAAGAGTCTCCTGCGGTTTGGCTGATCGCCGTCGCGTCGCGGCCGCGTTGTGAAAATGGCCGGAACGATCCGGCCATTTTCTTCGATCGGCGCGCCTAGCGCGCAAGGATCGCGAGCAGCAGAAGTGCCACGATATTGGTGATCTTGATCGCCGGATTGACGGCGGGGCCGGCAGTATCCTTGTAGGGATCGCCCACCGTATCGCCGGTCACCGACGCCTTGTGCGCGTCGCCGCCTTTGAAATGTTTGACGCCGTGCTTGTCGATAAATCCGTCTTCGAAGCTCTTCTTGGCGTTGTCCCAAGCGCCGCCGCCCGAGGTCATCGACACCGCCACGAAGAGCCCGTTGACGATCACGCCGAGCAGCGAAGCGCCGAGCGCCGCCAAAGCCGACGCCTTGGAGCCGGAGATGGCGAGCACGCCGAAATAGACGACGAACGGCGCGCAAACCGGCAGCAGCGAAGGAACGATCATCTCCTTGATCGCTGCTTTGGTCAGCATATCGACGGCGCGGCCGTAGTCGGGCCGCTCGGTGCCCGCCATGATGCCGGGCTTTTCGCGGAATTGGCGGCGCACCTCCTCGACGATCGAGCCGGCCGAGCGTCCGACCGCGGTCATGACGATGCCAGCGAACAGATATGGAATGATGCCGCCGAAGATAAGCCCGGCGACGACGTAAGGATTCGAGAGATTGAAGTCCACCGCCGTGATGCCTTTGAAATAAGGCACTCCGGTCTCGGCGAAATGCTTGATGTCGTTCGTGTAGGCGGCGAACAAGACCAAGGCGCCGAGGCCAGCCGAGCCGATCGCGTAGCCTTTCGTCACCGCCTTGGTGGTATTGCCGACCGCGTCGAGCGCGTCGGTCGAATGACGCACGTCCTTCGACAGGCCGGCCATCTCGGAAATGCCGCCGGCATTGTCGGTTACCGGTCCGAAG
>JASHSW010000176.1 GCA_030038595.1 Methylovirgula sp. | reverse complement strand
AGGTGCCTTTCTCGTAGACTTCCGTATTGCCTCCGGAAACCTCGGTACGCGGCGCGCTGAAAAAAGTGGATTGCGACGTGGCGGCACGCAAACTTTCGATAAATCCGTTGGCAAGGTCCTTGGTGAGATCGAAGCGCTCCCCGTAAAGAACCGTTCCGTCCCGATCCGTCATCTTGCCGTGTCCTTCGGCATAGACGCGGCCGGTGTTGCGGTCGTAGGTGATGCGGTCGGCTTCGAGTACCCGGCCTTCGTAGTAGATGCGCGCGTGGCCGACGGCCGAAACCGTGTTTTTATCTTTGTCGTAAACGAGCTGGTCCGCTTCGACGAACATCTTGCCGGATTGTAGCGCGGCGTTCGGGGCGGCGCTTGCGCCACTGTTTTGCGCGACTGCCGGTTCGATCCGGCCGGCGTAAAACCAGACAGAGAGCAGGCAGGCAAAGAAGAAAGCCCCCGGCGCCCGCAGATTGCACCTGCATTCGCGGGTTGGCAGCTCGCCTCGCGCCGCGCCAAACTCCGAACGGGCACGGACAGTTTCCGCAGCGGGGCCAAAACGCCGCCCCATCAACCGTCCTCCTGCTGTAGGAGAGCCAAGGCACCTAGCAAAGTGCCGACCACAGCCGGCGACCAAGCCGCAACCGGTATGCTCAAAACGCCGGAGGTGCCGAAATCACCCACCATTTTGCTGGCGAGGTACAGCAAGAACCCGGCGGCGATCCCGCCGCCTATTGTCTGCGCAATCCCGCCAAATCGAAAGACTCGCAAGGAAAAGGCCGCGGCGATCAGAACCATCGCGACGAGAAGCAGCGGTCTTGCCAGCAACGTTTGATATTGAAGCCGGAAACCGGTGGAATCGAGTCCGGCCTGATCGCTTTCGCGACGTAGCCGCGGCAGCGACCAAAACGGCACGGAATCCGGCGTCAAAAAGTTCTCCGCGAGCCGGTCGGGAGAAAGGTCGGTGGCGAGAAGATAGGTGCCGACTTGGCGCGCCTCTTCGCCGGGCGCGACAATCTCGGCGTTCTGCAGTTCCCACACGCCGGGCAGCAGCGTGGCGCGCTCGGCGTGCACACGCTCCTCGAAACGGCCATTGGGTTCGTACACGTAGGCCGTCACCGAGGTGAGCAGCGTTCCGGAATTGAGCGATCGCGCGGCGCGCAGGATTGCTTCTCCGTCGACGCTCGTCTGGCGGATCCACAGGGTGGTATCGCCCCGCGGTTGGCCGTTGCCTCCGAAGAGATGCGTCTCGATGGCGTCGGCGCGCTGCTTCATGACAGCCGAGAGCGGGTTGAACAGAGCGACCGAAAGCACGCCGATCAAGAGAGCGATCCCGATCGGCGGAACAACGAACTGCCAGACCGAAACGCCGGCCGCCCGGGCCACGATGAGCTCGAACTTACGGCTCAGATCGAGGAAAGCGGCCATCGTGCCGAACAATACGCAAAAGGGCAGGATCTGTTCGGCGACGGAAGGCGTGCGCAACAGAGATAAGACGGCGATAAAGCCCGCCGTGATACCGGGCATTCCATTCGAGCGGCGCAGCATTTCGACGAAGTCGAATACATAGACCATGCCGACGATCGCCAAAAAAACCGACATGATCGTAGTGAAGAAGCGGAGCGAGAAATACCGGCCGAGCGTCGATGCAGGGGTCATGGCGCGCCTCGACGAAGGACGCCGGCCGCCGCCTTGCCTAGGGCTTCGGGATCATCAAGGCTGGCATGGATCTCGACGAACGGCATGACGCGGGCGCTTCCGTAGACGGCGGGCTGACCGCCCCTCAATCAGGTCCAAAAGAAGGGCAGGAACGTCCGCCTCGCGGATCCGCTTCTGCCACTTCGTGAAGTTCTCCTGTTTCGGAATCCCCTTTCAAAGGCCGCGAAGCTCCCGGCCGCTCGGAATCGAGAGCCGAATAACCGCATCCTATCTCGCTTTGGCTACATAGTCCCACGTCTAGGTGCAAGCCGCTCCCGGCTTTTTGAGGGCAGGAGAGACGGAATGCGGCCTCTGCGTTGCTCGGTCGCCACGCCGGCGCGATGCCAATTTCCCATTATGGATCTGGAATTTAGGCGGGGTGCGACTTTCCGGAGCAAGGAAACGGCTGCGCCGGCATCTTACCCATCCCATATCTTGGCGCGAACGCCGCGCCATGGCCGGGCGCCGAATTTGCTGGCAGTTCGGCGGAGTGAGGTGCTATCCGGCTGGCGCATAGGAAGGCGCGCGCGAGCTTGTCGGCTGCATCGGTCTATCGCGTCGAGTATCGGGAAAAGCCAATGGCACAATCCGCAAAAATCGATTTCGTCGCCTTGCCGTCGCTCGCCGCCGCCGCTTCGAAACGAGCCGGAAAAGGCAGGGCCGCACCGCAGACGCTGGTCGTTTTCGCGGCTCAAGATTTGGTGCTGGGCGCGGCGACGCGCAAAACACTCGGCGCCGAGGGTGAGGCGCTGCTCAAAAAGGCGGCCGCTACCGGAAGATTCAAAGGCAAGGCATCGACGGCGCTCGATATCGTCGCGCCATCGGGCTTGTTGGCCGACCGATTGCTCGTCATTGGAACGGCGGGCGAGGAAGCCGCCAAGGGCAAGAGCAAGGAGGAGCCGAAGCCCGACGATTATCTGGCGCTCGGCGGCTTTGTCTTGGGCAAGCTCGGCGCCGCCGCTTCGGCCACCGTCATCTTCGATTTGCCGCGCCCGCCGCAGAACGTCGCCGCCGCTGCCGCCGAATTTGCCGAGGGCATCCGGCTGCGCGACTACAAGTTCGATGCCTATAAGACGAAGAAAAAAGACGACGAAGAGAGCGGCGCGACGGACATCGCGCTGGCCGTCGAAGATCCGGCCGCAGCACGACGCGAGTCGAAATCGCGCGAGGCAGTAGCCGAAGGCGTGCTCATCGCCCGTACGCTGGTCAACGAGCCGGCCAACGTTCTCACCCCCGAGGAATTCGCCAAACGCGCCCAGGAACTCGAAAAGCTCGGCGTCGAAGTAAAAGTCCTCGACGAGGCGGCCATGAAGCAACTCGGCATGGGCGCCTTGCTCGCGGTCGGGCAGGGATCGGAGCGTGACAGCCGGCTCGTCATCATGCGCTGGCGCGGCGACAAGAAGGAAGGCAAGTCGAAGCCCATCGCCTTCATCGGCAAAGGAGTGGTTTTCGACACCGGCGGAATTTCGATCAAGCCCGCGGCTGGAATGGAAGACATGAAAGGCGACATGGCGGGCGCCGCCTGCGTCGTCGGGCTGATGCACGCGCTTGCGGCGCGCAAGGCCAAAGCCGATGTCGTCGGCGCGATCGGCATCGTCGAGAACATGCCGGGGCCGAACGCGCAACGCCCCGGCGACATCCTCAAGACCATGTCGGGCCAGACGGTCGAGGTCATCAATACCGATGCCGAAGGCCGGCTCGTCCTTGCCGACGTGCTCTGGTACGTGCAGGACAAGTTCAAGCCGGCCTTCATGGTCGATCTCGCGACGCTCACCGGCGCGGTGATGGTGGCGCTCGGCCAGGAGCACGCCGGTCTCTTTTCGAACGACGACGAATTGAGCGCGCGCCTGATCGCCGCCGGCAAAGAGACGAACGAAAAACTCTGGCGGCTGCCGCTCGGGCCGGCCTACGACAAGCTCCTCGATTCCAAATTCGCCGACATGAAGAACACCGGCGGGCGGCACGGCGGTTCGATCACCGCGGCGCAGTTTCTGCAACGTTTCGTCAACGGCACGCCGTGGGCGCATCTCGACATCGCCGGCATGGGCATGAATTCGCCCGCCAACGAGGTCAACCAAAGCTGGGGATCGGGATT
>JASHSW010000175.1 GCA_030038595.1 Methylovirgula sp. | reverse complement strand
GGATTGGGGTTGGCGCGAGTCGGGGGTGCCCCGAACAGTGGCTTGCCGATCGAATCCGGCGCGATGTCGTCGAGGAAGAAATCAATGATGGCCATGGCTCCCACGCCTCTGCCGCTCGCCTCGTTGATCGGCACCTGCGCCATGACGCCGACCTCGAAATATTGGCCGATGTAGTAGACCGATGGCCCGACCACACCGGTCGTCTCATAGGGTGAGAACTCGCCCGGCATCGGCGGACCGACGTTCGATATGGGCGTACTGAAGATGCCTTCGAACGCGGGAATGAGCTTGTTGAAGAATTCGGGCATCTGATGAACGAAGGAGTTTTCGTAAAGCAGGCTGTATTGCAGCGTCGCACCGTAGGTCAGCACGGTGGGATTCAAGCTCTGGTCGGCATTGACGCTGACCGTCGGGATGGAGAAGTCCATCTCGCCAGTGACCGCGAAGGGCCGCAGCCAGTCTGCCGAAGCATCGCCAAAGCCTTTGCCGATAAAAGCCTTCGACGTAACGGTCGAGAAGGGAGTCGAAGGCAAAGAAGCGCTTTGCGGACTGCCGGTATTGCCCCAATCGACGCTCTCGGCGCCCGCGATGATAAATTCGTGTTCGGGGTTTTGATAGAAAACGTACTTCGCTTCGGTGTCGATGTTCGACCAGCCTTCGGCTTGCGGGTTCCTCTGCCAGTCGTATTCATTCCCGATCGTTAGCGCGAGATCGGGGGTAATCAACTTGTCGTATTCCCATGCCAGCGAATACGTGATCGGCCCGAGCGTGCCGTCGGGATTGGAAGTTTGAAGATAGGCGAAGGCCGGCAAGACTAGTTCGTCGTTGACGCCCGGATCGTCGATCGTGAGCGTTGCCGGGAACACGCGGTTGCCCACGATGGTATGGGCGAACGCCGGGCTTATGCCGATGAGCATAAGGGCGCCGGCGAGTTTAGCCTGATGAGACATGTTGCGTCCTCAGTATGAAGGAAACGGCCGGTCGAAATAAGCGACGCGCGCAAAGCGACGTCGCAGACCGGCGGCGAAGCGGAGGCTTACTCCGTCTCTTTCTTCAGGCTGAAGCGGGAGGACCGCGCGGCGGCGCACTGATCGCGAAGCGGGCCGGGGCAGAAACGATGAAGCGGGCCGGTTCGACACGCGTTGCCGCGGCGACGAAACGCTCCGGCGCGCCGATCGACGGCGGCAGAACCATCGCCGCTTTGCAATGCAGGGCGCAGAAGGGGCAGGGCTGCTGGTTTTGCGCCGGCGCCGGATCCGACGGAGATCCGCTGGCCGGGGTATGGCAGATCGGAAATCCGCCAGGCCCCGCCAGGCTCAGCGCAAACGAAGAGCCGCAGAGCCCGGCCGCAAACAACTGGATATAAAGGCCGAGGATGGCGAGCCCGGCGCAAAAGCGACGTGCGCCTGCGGTGTGCCCGCGAAGGGGGCGCGCCTTGCGGCTACGCCAACTGGCCGCGTCGGCGGCTAAATCGCCTTGCGCGCGGATGCGATCGAACACCCCCATGCTCCTCTCGCTACGGTTACCCTAGCAGCCGCCGAGAGGAGTGAAAAGCCAGCAGGCTACCTCCGCAGTGCCGCACCTGGGGATTGGGTGGAACGAATCGCAACGGAAATTCGAGGGACTGGGATGTCGGCCGCGGCTTCCGGAGTCGGCGGAAGAAAAAAGATAGTTGCGCCAAGATCGAGGCTGGTATCGATGCAGACCGTCCGTTTGTTATAAAGCCGGGCACGACGACCAGTTTAGCGCGCCGGCTTGCGGTCGCCATTGCGGCGGAACGCATTTCAGGCCTGAAGGTCCGATGACGAGCCTAACGACGCAGCTGGCGGAGACGGAGGGATTCGAACCCTCGATAGAGCTTTGCAACCCTATAACGGTTTAGCAAACCGCCGCCTTCAGCCTCTCGGCCACGTCTCCGGAAGGCCGGACAATGCCCGAGCCATGCTCGTAAGGCAAGGCGCGAGCCCTCTTCCGGCGTGCCCGGAGAGGGAGATTACGCCGCAACTTTCGCCTGCGCTTCCACATCGGCGACAAATTCCGCGATCCGGCCGATCGACGCTTTGTCGTAGAGCAGCGGCGCGTGGCCTTGGCCCTCGACGACATAGGTCGCGCAACGCTTGTGGCGGCGCGCCATCTCGACAAGCGTTGCCGGCGCGAGCACGTCGGAATTCGCGGCGCGGATGACAAGCAACGGAATTTCCGCAAGCGCGTCGAAAAGCGGCCAAACGGGTGGCAAAGGTTCTTCGAGATTGAGCGTGTCGAGCGGCCTGACCAGTTTCGGATCGAAGCTGAGGCCGAAGCTTCCGTCGGCTCTTTGGAACGTAGCGCGGGCGTGGAGTTCGAAATCCGCCTCGCTCAGCGCCGGAAACTGCGCGCTCATGATCTTCTTGACGCAATCGATCGCGTCGGGCAGCGAACCAGGGGCCGCCATATGGCGCAGATAATGGCGGATCCGCGAAAATCCCTGCGGCTCGATCACCGGCCCGATGTCGTTGAGTACGGCGCCGCGCACCAACGCCGGGCGGCGCACCGCCAGGGACATCACGTGAAAACCGCCGCGCGACGTGCCGACGAATATCGCGGCGTGCACTTCGGCCGCCGTTAGCATGGCGTCGATGTCGGCGTTCTCGACCGGGATCTCGTAGTTGCGCCAGTCGGGATCGAAATCGGAGCGGCCACGGCCGCGATAGTCGATCGCCACGACGCGGCGTTTTTGTCCCGCCGCGCCCGTTGCGAGCGCGTCGGCGAGCGGAGCGAAATCGGCGGCGTTGCGCGACAAACCGGGCAGACAGACCACCGGCAGGCCTTGGTCCTGCGCCGCGCCGTAGTCGCGCATGTGCAGCTTCAGTCCGTCCGGCGCGCTGAAGTAACGGCTGACGAAGGGCATATCCTACTCCGCAAGAGAAGCGCTAATGCTTCCTTTACCATGTCCAGCGGCGGCTGGAACTTATCTCAATTCTTAGCGATTCTCTCGCATGCAAACGCGCCGCTCCGCCGCCGTCCTCGTCGTCGAAGACGATCTGCTCGTCCGCGACCTAATCGTCGAAGTCCTAAAAGAGGCGGGCTTCGCGGCGTCCGAGGCCGCCAGCGCCGAAGAAGCGTTGCGGCTCCTCGTTCAGAAACGCATCGACGCGGTCATCACCGATATCGATATGCCCGGCGAGTTCGATGGATTGGGGCTTGCGCGGCGCATTGGCGAACTGAAGCCCGAGGTCGGGGTGATCCTCACCTCAGGCCGCGCGGGCCGCGTCCTGCCGCCGGGGGCGCGGTTTCTCGTCAAACCGTTTACGGTGCGCAGCCTACTACAATCTGTCGCCGCTCTGATCGACGAGCGGCTTTACGCAGCGTCATAGTCGCGCGGTGCGGAGCGAAAATCCGGCCGTTTTGGTTTGCCCGAAACAGGCCTGATACATGGCCCAGTTTTCCATGACCCTCTGGACGTAGTTGCGGGTCTCTTCGAAGGGGATGCGCTCGACCCAGTCGATCGGATCGACGTTCGGCTTGCGCGGATCGCCATAAGCCTCGATCCATTCCTTCACGCGCCGTCCGCCGGCATTATAAGCGGCGAAGGCAAGGATCGGCGAATTGTCTTGTTCGGCGAACAATTCCCCGAGATGCGCGGCGCCCAGCTTGGCGTTGAACGCCGCGTCACTGGTGAGCTTCTCCGCGTCGAAATCGACGCCCGCCAGTTCAGCCGTCCGTTTCGCCGTCGATTCGATCATCTGCATAAGCCCGATCGCACCCGCCGAAGATACGGCATGCGGATCGAAAGCGCTTTCCTGACGGGCGATCGCATAGATGATCGGCGCCGGCACGGAATGTTCGAGCGGCGCGAACCGCGGAATGCCGTAGGTAGGGAAGGCGAGGCTATCTACCGGCATCTGTCGTTGGGCAAGGATCTTGCCGATGACAAGCGAGGCGTGCGCGTCGCGCTGCGCGGCGACGACCTTGGCGAGCGCGGCGACCTGCGGTTCGCTGGCCAGATGCTGCGCCGCCTCGATCGCCAGGCCGAGCGCGAGATCGTTTTCGCCGAGCGCATAAAGCAGCTCGACGCTGCGCACCGAGGCATCGCGCGCCGTGCCGGTCGCGGCCGGGGCGAGGCTGCGCAGCGTGATCGTTTTCAGCCCGAGGTGCTGGCGGGCGAGCTGGCCGTAATAGGTCGCGATCTGGTCTGCGGCCCGTTCGTAATAGGCGCGGGCGAGCGAGCCCCCGTCCTGGCGCCCGGCGGCATCCGCGGCGCGGCCCTGCCAATAGGCGATGCGGGCGATGGAGATCGGCGTCTGGGCGATTTGCGCGGCGACGTTGAAATGCTGGGCGGCGCGGCCCGGGTCGTGCAAGAAACGCAACGCGATCCAACCGGCGTGAAATTCGGCGTCGATCTTCGCCTCGTTGCTTTGCGGCGAAGCTTCCGCGCAAAGCCGATAGGCGATCAAAGGCTCGTTCAGATCAAGAAGTTTGCGGGCGAGCGTGCGCCGCTCTGCCCACCAAGCGTCGCCGTCGACCAGAACTGTGGGATCGCGCGGCGCGGTGAGCATCAGTGTCGCCGCCTCTTTCACCTTGTCGTCTTTGTCGGAGCGGCGCAGTTTTTGAATCTTGGCGAAGAGATAGCCGGGATCGCTGCGCATCGCGGCGGGGACAGAGGCGAAGATCTTGTCGCTCATTGCGCCGTTGTTGACGTCGGCGCGCAACTTGGCGAGCTTGGCAACTTCCGGCCCCGCATAGAAGGCGGCGCGCAGCCCGGCTTCGTTCTCCTCCTCGTAAAGCATGCGGTCGGCGCGCGCCTTATGGTCGGCCTTGGTCAGATAGGCGCCGAACTCGGTTTTCACCCCGCTTTCGAGCCCGCCTGCCAAGTCACAATTGCGCCAAATCGTGCGGATGAGCTCTTGCACTTGCTCGGTCTTGCCTTCGCTCGCGTAGAGGCGGGCAAGCGCCAGTTTGCCCGGCAACGTCTGCGGCGGCGATTGCGCGAAGAACGCCTCGATCAGTTTCGGGTCGGCATGGTTTGCATAGAGATTCTCCTCGATGCGGCGGGCGATGAAATCGCGCCCCGGCCAAGTGGGATGGGCGGCGAGGAAAGCCTGAAGACGTTGCGTGCCGACTTCATGCGCGTCGCGCAACGCCACCCATTCGAGGGTGGTGCGCACAATGGGATCCGTGGCAGCCGCGGCTTGCGCGTCGCCATCCGTCAAATCGCCCGCTTTGTAGAAGGGCAGCGCCTCCCGCAAACCGGAGAGATCGAGGCCGAGCGCTGCGGCGCGGTCGAGGGGCGGTCCGGAAGACCCGAAGCTTTGGTTGGCCAAACGGGCGCGCTCGGCTTCGAAAAGGCCTTCGACCTGCGTAGCGGCGTTGTAGAGCGTGTCGCTGATCCAAGCGGCGAGCTGGGTCGTCGCCGCGCGGTCATAGCTCGGACGCGCCAGGTGCAGGCCGGCGGCAAACGCCAGGCAAAGTCCGAGACCGCCGAGAAGGGCGACAGATCGAAGCGCAAGGCGTCGTGCTGCCATCAAAAGATCCTGTGCACTCTCAAACGCTGCCGCGCTACTGCATCAGCTCAGTGGATCGGCGTCTTCGACACTTAAATTCGTGCGTCGTGGCCGCCCTTGGTTTCGGAAACGTCCACCGCGGCATCCCTCCGGCAATCGCGACAGCGGGCCGGATCCGCAAGCTACTTCAATAATTTGCGAAACACGGCTGCGCTTTGGCTTGCGTCGCTTCGGCGGCGGCAATGCCAGACATGGACTCGACCCGGCAATTGTCGGAAAACACAGGTGCAAAACTAAGGCGTGCATTGGGCAATCGCCGGAAGGAATGCGGGTATGGGCAGAAAGGCCAGCTTTAGAGGATCGATCACCGCCCTGGTGACGCCGTTCAAAGCGGGCAAATTCGACGAATCCGCCTATCGCGCCCTGGTCGATTGGCAGATCACCAACGGCACGCACGGGCTGGTGCCGGTCGGCACGACGGGCGAAAGCCCGACGCTTTCGCATGCCGAGCACCGCCGGGTCATCGAAGTTTGCATCGCCGAGGCGCGGGGCAGGGTGCCGGTCATCGCCGGGGCCGGCTCCAACAGCACGACGGAAGCGATCGAACTCGCCCAATTTGCCGAACAATCCGGGGCCGCCGGCGTTCTCGTCGTCACCCCTTATTACAATAAGCCCTCGCAGGAGGGCATGTATCGGCATTTCAAGGCGGTCAACGACGCGATTGGCATTCCGATCATCGTTTACAACATTCCGCCGCGCTCGGTCGTCGATCTGTCGATTGAGACGATGCAACGGCTCTTCACCTTGAAGAATATCGCCGGGGTAAAGGACGCGACGGGGAATCTCGCGCGTATCGCTTTGCAGCGCCAGGCGCTCGGGCCGGATTTCATCCAGCTCTCCGGCGAGGACATGACCGCGCTCGCCGTACTGGCGCATGGCGGCCACGGCTGCATTTCGGTCACCGCGAATGTCGCGCCGCGGATCTGCGCCGACATGCAGGAAGCCTGCAGCAGGGGAGATTTCGCCGCCGCTTTGCAGATTCAAGACCGGCTGACGCCGCTACACGCGGCGCTGTTTGCCGATCCCAATCCGGCGGGGGCGAAATACGCGCTTTCGGTCCTCGGCAAGATCGCCGATGAGCTGCGCCTTCCGATGCTGTCCGCTTCGAGCGCCGCACAGGCGGCGATCAAAGCCGCCATGCGGCACGCCGGCCTGCTGCCGCAGTGAGCGGAGGTCGTCCGATTGACTGGAAATTTTAAAATCGTCGCCGATAACCGCCGCGCCCGATTCGATTATGAGATCGGCGAAACCTTCGAGGCGGGGCTCGTTCTGACCGGCACTGAGGTCAAATCGCTGCGTACCGGCAAGGCTTCGATCGGCGAGAGCTACGCCAATATCGACAAGGCCGGCGAAATCTATTTCGTCAACGCCAACATTCCCGAATACCTACAGGCAAACCGCTTCAACCATCAGCCGAAGAGATCGCGGAAACTGCTTCTGAAATCGCGTGAAATCAGCCGTCTTGCGAAAGGTTTGGAACGCGAAGGCATGACCATCGTGCCCCTCAAGATCTATTTTAACGAGCGCGGTCGCGCCAAGATCGAACTCGCATTGGGGCGCGGCAAGAAATTGCATGACAAGCGCCAGTCCGAGAAACAACGCGATTGGAACCGCGAGAAAGGCCGGTTGCTGCGCGACAAGGGCTAGCCCGCCGAAGCAGTTTGCGGCGGTTATGCGTTAAGGCGCCGCCTGCGGCGGCTCCTCAGCACGAGGATGACTTGCTCGCCGGTCGTCTTCGTCCTGAGGAGCACGCGCGGCGGGCGTCTCGAAAGACGGCGGGGGAGACAAGACTTTTTCTGAGACCGGTGTGCCGGACATGCAGCCATTGAAAATCGACCATTGCGTGATTCACGTTTCCGACTGGGAGCGTTCCAACCGATTCTACGCGACGGTGCTGGGCGCCGAGATTATTCCCCGTCAAAAAGGCTTTGCCTATAAGCTCGGCGCGTTTCTCTTGAATTGCCACGGCCCGGGCGTGGCGCCGAGAATCGTGGCGCAATTGCCCGTCGAGCCGGGTAACAGCGATCTCTGCTTCGAATGGCCCGGACCGATCGCCACCGCGCTCGCCCATCTTGCGGCGCAGGGCGTGCCGGTTGCGCTGGGTCCCATCGCGACCCAAGGTGCGAAGGGGGCCGCGACCAGCGTCTATTTTCGCGATCCGGACGGCTCGCTGTTGGAATTCATGAGCTACGCGCCCTAATCGCGGTCGGCGAATATTCCGGGCCGAAGCTTGCATGTTTCGATCTCGAGCGTGGCACTTTTCATGGAATCGGCGCCGCCTTGAGCCTGCAGGCGCGTTCGAATACGTCTCTGAACATCGGCGGCGTAAGGACGGCAGTGTTGGTGTTGTAGCGCGAGCAGTGATAGCTGTCGAAGAGCGTCAGGCTGCGCGGGACGGTAAGCCGATGTTCGCTCCCATGCGCAAAAGGCAGGGCGGCGAGCTTGAGGCCGAAGGCGCGGACCAGCGAGTCGTGCGCCACGTGGCCCAGCGCAACGATCGCCTTGAGGTCCGGCATCGCGGCAATCGTCGCCTTGAGGAAGGTCCGGCAATTGGCGATTTCCGACGGCGCCGGCTTGTTCTGCGGCGGCACGCAGCGCACCGCGTTGGTGATCGCGCAGCCGACGAGCCGCAGCCCGTCATCGGCGCGCCCGGCATAAGTCCCCGAGGCGAGCCTGCAGGCGAGCAGCGTCTCATAGAGGAGAATTCCGGCGAAATCACCGGTAAAGGGACGGCCAGTGCGGTTTGCGCCGCGCAACCCGGGCGCGAGGCCGACGATCAACAGCCACGCATCGCTGTCGCCAAAGGTCGGCACCGGCGCATTGAACCACTCCGGATGTTCATTGCGATTGGCATTGCGAAAGGCGGCGAGCCGCGGACAGCGCGGACAGTCGTGATCGGGTTCTGTGCAAGAAGCGGCTGCGGCCGAGACATCGCCGCGCACGCTCAATCGTCCAGCATTTCCTGATCATAGTCGGCCGAGACCGCAGAGGCCGGCCGCCGATCCTGATATTTTTGCGCCCGTTCGGCGCGCTCGTTCGGATCACGTCCGATCTTCGCCGAGAGATTGGCGAGGTCGATGAATTCGTCGGCCTGCCGGCGCAGCTCGTCCGCCACCATCGAGGGCTGCGTCGTATTGGTCGAAACTACGGAGACGCGCACGCCCTTGCGTTGCACGGCTTCGACCAGCGAGCGGAAGTCGCCGTCGCCGGAAAACAGC
Source organism: Methylovirgula sp. (assembly GCA_030038595.1). Classification (GTDB taxonomy): domain Bacteria; phylum Pseudomonadota; class Alphaproteobacteria; order Rhizobiales; family Beijerinckiaceae; genus Methylovirgula. The sequence goes on along the minus strand of JASHSW010000175.1, from coordinate 1,011 downwards.
ACAATATGATCAAGATGTTCGGCCATTTCCATGGCGTCGACGGCGAGTTCGATATCCATGTTTCCCTTCACCTTGCGGCGGCCGAGGGAATCGACGAATTCCTTGGTCGGCTTGGTGACTACCGAATAGCCGTTGTAATCGAGCCAATCGATCAGCGGGCGAATCGAGGAGTACTCCTGGTCCTCTACCAATGCCGTATAATAGAAGGCGCGGATAAGCTTGCCCCTGCTTTGAAACTCTTTCAGCAAACGCTTGTAATCAATATCGAAGCCCAGGGATTTTGCGGTTGCATAGAGATTCGCGCCATCGATAAACAGCGCAATTCGCTCCTGATCAGCCATAAACGTTTCTCTGAGGTTGTTGGTCTAAGCGGCGTTTCGGTACCCGCAATCGGATCGTGAAATGCATGCGGCGTGCGGCGTGCGAGGGGCGGAATTTTGATACATGAAGGCCAGAAAATGGTACTTCAAGTTGGTCGCGTCAAGAGTGATCCCTTTGAATCCAAATCAATATTGAAGATCGGTCGCTGGGCTTGACGGTTCGGTCCGCACGCCAAAGGGCAAGCGCGGCGAATGTCGGCTTGATAGAAACGCATCGGTTCTGTAGAAGCCCAAATTGGCGGATTAGGCAAATCAAGGAGTTTTGAAGAATGGCCCGCGTCACGGTGGAAGATTGCATCGATAAGGTCGAGAATCGTTTCGAACTCGTGCTGATCGCGAGCCACCGGGCGAGGATGATTGCGGCGGGTGCGCCGATCACGATCGATCGCGACAAGGATAAGAATGCCGTCGTCGCCTTGCGGGAAATAGCCGAGGTAACGCTTGCGCCGGAAGATCTGAAGGAAGACTTCATTCACTCTTTGCAGAAACATGTTGAGGTCGATGAGCCGGAAGCCGAAGCAGTGCCGGCGATCGCGCCGATCGACAAGGCGCAATCCGAAGCGTTTGGCGACGTGCAGTTCGACCGCATGACCGAAGAGGATTTGCTGCGCGGTCTCGAAGGCCTGGTGCC
>JASHSW010000174.1 GCA_030038595.1 Methylovirgula sp. | reverse complement strand
TAGAAGCTCCAGCGAAACCCGCTGATCAGATAAACCACCGGGTTAAACAAGGTGACGTCGCGCCAGAGCGGCGGCAGCATGTCGATCGAGTAGAAGCTGCCGCCCAAAAAAGTCAGCGGCGTCACGATGAGAAGCGGGATCAATTGCAGCTTCTCGAAACTGTCCGCCCAGATGCCGATCACGAAGCCGAACAGGCTGAAGGTGACGGAAGTCAGAACCAGAAATGCCAGCATCCATAACGGATGGATGATGTGCATGTTGACGAAAATCGCCGCCGTGGCGAGCGTGATGAGGCCGAGGATCACGGATTTCGTCGCCGCCGCGCCGACGTAGGCCGCAACGATCTCGACCGCCGAGACCGGTGCGGAAAGGATCTCGTAGATGGTGCCTACGAAGCGCGGGAAATAGATGCCGAACGAGGCGTTCGAGATGCTCTGTGTGAGCAACCCCAGCATGATGAGGCCCGGCACGATGAAGGCGCCGTAGCTCACTCCGCCGACGTGCGAGATGCGCGAACCGATCGCCGAGCCGAAGACCACGAAATAAAGCGAGGTGGAGAGCACCGGAGAAACGATGCTCTGCAGCAGCGTGCGCCGGGTGCGCGCCATCTCGTAGGTATAGATCGCCCGGATCGCGTAGAAATTCATGAGGTCCTCCGGATGAGGCCGACGAAAATGTCCTCCAGCGAACTCTCCTCGGTGCGCAGATCTTTGATCGCAATGCCCGCCTTGGCGAGATCGGCGAGCAGCGCGGCGACGTTCGGCTGCGCGCCGTCGCCGCCATAAGCGTAGACAAGTTCCTGGCCGCCGGCCGCGAGCGTCAGGGGATGGCCGGCCAAGTCCGCAGGAATTTCGGCGAGCGGCGCGGCGAGCGCGAGAGTCAGCTTTTTTGTGCCGAGTTTTCGCATCAACGTCTTCTTGTCTTCCACAAGGATCAACTCGCCCTTGTCGATGACGCCCACGCGGTCGGCCATCTCCTCGGCTTCTTCGAGATAGTGCGTCGTGAGAATGATCGTCGTGCCGGAATCGCGCAGTTCTCGCACCAGCTGCCACATATCGCGGCGCAGTTCCACATCGACGCCGGCGGTCGGCTCGTCGAGGAAGAGAATTCGCGGTTCGTGCGAAAGCGCCTTGGCGATCATCACCCGGCGCTTCATTCCGCCCGACAGCGTCCTGATTTGGCTATCTTTGCGATCCCAAAGCGAGAGGTCGCGCAGCACCTTTTCGATCAATGCGGGGTTCGGCCTCTTGCCGAAGAGACCGCGGCTGAGATTGACCGTCGCCCAAACCGTCTCGAAGAAATCGATGGTGAGCTCCTGCGGAACGAGGCCGATCTTCTCGCGCGCCGCGCGATAGTCGCGGATAATGTCGTGTCCGTCGGCGACCACCGTCCCGGCGCTCGGCGTAACGATGCCGCAGACGATGCTGATCAGCGTCGTCTTGCCGGCGCCGTTGGGGCCGAGCAGCGCAAAAATTTCGCCGCGGCGGATGTCGAGCGAAATGTCGCGCAGAGCCGTTTTGCCTCCGGCGTACGTCTTCGAGAGGTGGGTGATGGAGACGATCGGGGACAATGGGTTCGCAAATGGGACGGAGCGCAGATCGCTTCTTTTAGCCGACAGGATCGCGGCTGATTAGCAGAATCCGGGGTCGAATGGGAAAGAACTATTCCGCCGCGCGGTTGCCGGTCGCGTGGGATGGATGGTATGGCGCCGCGTGCAACGCATTTTAGGCACGTTTTGGGAACCGGCGTGGCGAACGACAGAATTTTGGTTACCGGAGCCGCGGGTTTCGTTGGATCGGCGGTGGCTCGCGCATTGATGGGCGCCGGCTTTGAGGTGCGCGCCTTGGTGCGCCCGACGAGTCCGCGGGCAAACCTCGCCGACCTCGACGTCGAGATCCGCGAGGGGGATATGCGCGATCCCGACGCTGTCGCACGCGCCGTCGCCGGAGCTCGCTTCGTGATGCACGTCGCCGCCGATTATCGACTTTGGGCGCCCGATCCGAACGATATTCTGCGCGCCAATTGCGACGGCACGCGCACCGTCATGCGGGCCGCCTTGAATGCCGGCATCGAACGCATCGTCTATACGAGCAGCGTAGCCACGCTCGCCGCATCGAAATCGGGCGACAGCGCCGACGAGACCAAACCCTTGCGCGTCGAGAATGCGATCGGTGCCTACAAGAAGAGCAAGATTCTCGCCGAGCAGATTGTCGCCGCGATGATTGCCGAGGAACGGCTGCCCGCTGTCATCGTTCATCCTTCGACGCCGATCGGGCCGCGCGACATCAAGCCGACGCCGACCGGCCGCATCATCGTCGAAGCCGCGCGCGGACGCATGCCCGGCTATGTGGACACGGGCCTCAATCTCGTCCATGTCGATGACGTGGCCGAGGGCCATATTGCTGCATTGCAACATGGAGGGGTGGGCGAGCACTATATTCTCGGCGGTCAGAACGTGAGCTTAGCCGCGATGCTCGCCGAGATCGCCGCGCTCAGCGGTCGCCGGCCGCCGCGCCTGCGGGTACCGCGCGGCATCCTTTATCCCTTGGCCTCCTTCGCCGAAGCGAGGGCGCGCCGAACCCGCCGCGAACCCTTCCTGACGCGCGACGGCTTGCGTATGTCGGAATATCGGATGTTCTTTTCGTCCGCCAAGGCGGAACGCGAACTCGGGTTTCGCGCCAGACCCTATCGGCAAGGCCTTGCGGACGCGCTCACCTGGTTCCGCCAACACGGGTATCTCCAATGAGCGGCGAAGTTGCTCCGACGAAAACGCACCGCGATGAGAACTTTCCCGTCGCCTCGCGGCTCATCGCGTCCCGGCACCGCCCGGTGGTGCTGGCGTTTTATTATTTCGTGCGCGGCGCCGACGACATCGCCGACAGCCCGGCGCTGCGCCCGCAGGAAAAGCTCGACGGACTCGACCGGTTCGAGGCCGCGCTGCTTGGCAGGCGCGATGACGTGCCGGCCGCGCGGCCGCTGCGCGCCGCGCTTTCCGAACGTCACCTCACGCCACGCCACGCTCAGGATCTCCTCAACGCCTTCCGCATGGATGCCGTAAAACAACGCTACGCAAACTTCGACGAGCTGATGCACTACTGCTCCTTATCGGCGGCGCCGGTCGGGCGTTTCGTGCTTGAGGTGCACGGCGAGAGCGAAGCCACATGGCCGGCCAACGATGCGCTTTGCTCGGCGCTGCAGATCATCAACCACATCCAGGATTGCGGCGCCGACTACCGTGCTCTCGATCGCGTCTATATCCCGCTCGACTTGCTCGCCAAGGACGGAGCCGGCGTGTCCGAGCTCGGCGCAAGCGGCGCTTCGCCAGCGCTGCTCGCCGCCCTGCACGATCTCGCGGCGCGCACCGAACTACTGGTACGAAAGGGAGCCGAATTGCCCGGCCAAGTGCGCGATCTTCGGCTCGGTCTGGAGACCGCGGTCATCGCGCGGCTCGCACAGAAACTGATCGCGCTGCTGATGCGGCGCGATCCATTGCGCGAGCGGGTACATCTTACGAAACCCGGCTTTCTCGGCTGCATGCTGCTTGGCGCGGGCGCCGGCCTCATGCGCCGCCACGGCCGCGCGAGCCTCACCCGTGCCGCGAGGGACGCATGAACCTGTCGGCCGCGTCGCCACCCACTGCCGAGGCACGCGCGAGCGGCAGCTCGTTCTATACCGCCATGCGCATTCTGCCGCGCAAACAGCGCCGGGCAATGTTCGAGATCTATGCCTTCTGTCGCGCCGTCGACGATATTGCCGACGAAGGCGGCGATATCGCGCCGCGCCGCGCCGCGCTGGACGCTTGGCGCACCGATATCGCGGCACTGTGCGCCGGCAAACAGCCGCCGGCGCAGCTTGCCGGACTCGCCGACGCGATCCGCACCTTCGCTCTCGAGCGCGACGATTTCTTTGCCGTGATCGACGGAATGGAGATGGACGTCGTCGGGAATATCCAGGCCCCCGATTGGGCGGTGCTCGATCTTTATTGTGATCGCGTGGCAAGCGCCGTGGGCCGGCTTTCGGCGCGCGTCTTCGGCGCACCGCGTGCCGAGCGCTCGGAACTCGCCCATCATCTTGGCCGCGCCTTTCAGCTCACCAACATCCTGCGCGACCTCGACGAGGACGCCGCGATGTCGCGCCTCTATCTGCCCCGCGAAGCGTTGCTGGCAGCGGGTATCGTAGCAACAACGCCGCGCGAGGTACTCGCCGATCCGCGCCTCGGCGACGCCTGCGCGTGGGTCATCGCCGAGGCGCGTCAGGATTTTGCGCGGGCTGCAGCCGTCATGGCACGATGTCCGCGCGCGAGCGTGCGCGCCCCGCGGCTGATGGGCGAAGTCTACCAGGCGATCCTCGCCGCGGTCGTGGCGCGCGGTTTTGCGCCGCCGCGTGCCAAAGTGCGGGTGCCGAAGCGGCGCATGCTGCTCGCGCTGCTGCGCCACGGCTTTTTCTGATGCCGCAAGCCAAGGTCCACATCATCGGCGCGGGTCTTGCGGGCCTTGCCGCGGCGCTGCGTCTGGCGGATGGTTCGCGACGCGTCGCACTCTACGAGGCGGCCCCGCAAGCAGGCGGTCGCTGCCGCTCCTATTTCGACAGCGCGCTCGACATGCCGATCGACAACGGCAACCATCTGCTGTTGTCCGGCAACCGCGCGGCACTGTCGTTTCTACGCGAGATTGGCGCCGAGGATCAGCTCAAAGGTCCGGGGAGCGCCGAATTTTCTTTCGTCGATCTGGCTTCGAACGAGCGTTGGGTCTTGCGGCCGAACGACGGCCCGATCCCCTGGTGGATCTTGCAGCCGCGCCGGCGCGTGCCGGGAACGCGCCCCCGCGATTATCTCAGCATCCTCGGCCTTCTGCGCGCCTCGAAAGGAATCTCGCTCAAAGCCGCCATGCCGTGTTGCGGGCCTGTCTATCAGCGGCTTTGGCGGCCTTTCTTCCTCGCCGCGCTCAACACTGCGCCGGAAGAAGGGGCCGCGAGTCTGGCCGCCGCGATCCTCCGCGAGACGCTCGCCAAAGGCGGCAAGGCTTGCCGCCCGCTTATTGCTGCAAATGGCCTTTCGGAGGCCTTCGTGACTCCGGCGCTGCGCCGCCTTAAGACGAAAGGGGTCGAAGTAGCGTTCGAGCGCCGCCTCTCGACTTTGGAGTTCGAAGATCGGCGAGTCGCCGCGCTTGGCTTCGGGAGCGAGCGAATCGAGGTCGCAGCCGGCGATTGCGTGATCCTTGCCGTGCCGGCGACGGTCAGCGCTTCCCTGCTGCCCGGGCTCACCACCCCATTGGCCTATCGCGCGATTGTGAACGGCCACTTCAAGATCGCTCCTCCGCCCCATTGTCCCCCAATTCTCGGCGTCATCCGCGGAACGATCGAATGGCTGTTTGCTTTTCCCGACCGGCTGTCGGTCACGATCAGCGCGGCGGACCGTCTCATCGACCTGCCGCGCGAGGAGCTCGCGGCGAGAATTTGGTCGGATGTGGCGCGGGCGATACAGATTGCGCAGCCATTGCCCGCATGGCAAATCATCAAGGAGAAACGCGCCACCTTCGCCGCCACTGTCGAGGACGAAGCGCTGCGACCACAGACTCGGACGGAGTTCGCCAATTTGTTGCTTGCCGGCGATTGGACGGCGACCGGGTTGCCGGCGACGATCGAAGGCGCTGTCCGCTCCGGGTTCGTCGCCGCCGATGTCGTTCTTCGCGGTGCATAGAGCTGGATTTGCAAAACGATTGGGCTTGCATGATGGAGAATCAAGCGGTTCGCAGGTAGCTGTCGTGACGGCGATCGATTGTGCCTCGCCTTCAAAAGGGCGGTTGGTCGGCCGAAAGCTGTTCAGAACGAGAACGGTGGTCGAGGAGAAGGTGGCGAAAGCTGCGCGCTCGATTAGAAAGATAGAATGGGGTCCCGGGCACTGCTTCGCAAACGGCACGGGCATTGCTTGGCTGGATGGCCGCCGGCCGACCCAGGGGTAGATCGGCAGATCCGATATCTGCTCGGCTCGCAGTGGGGGACGGATCTTGGGACAAGGAACAATTCACCGGAATTGGGTTTCCGCGTGTGTTCTACCTGCGTTGTCACGGCTATTCGAAGTGCTCCCCGCCTTGGCCGATGGCCCGCTTCAGGAACTTGAAGCAAGCCATCTACAGCGCGGTCGCGCTCGAAACATGGGGACAGGCGCAATTCTCGCCGTCACCGGCTTGGCGGCCGAAGCGCGACTGGCGGCGGGCGCCGATATCCGCGTCGTGACCGGCGGCGGCGACGGCGCACATCTCAAAGAGCAGTTGGAGAGGGCGGTGCGCGCCGATATCGCGGGGATCGTCAGTTTCGGAATCGCCGGCGGCCTTGCGCCGGGGGTTCGGCCCGGGACGCCGCTCGTGGCGCGCGGGATCGTGGGCCCCGGCACCGAGTATTTCGAATGCCATCGCGGCTGGTCGCAAAGGCTCGCCAAGGCGTTGGGCGACGTGCCGATCGTCGATATGGCCGGTATCGATCTGCCGGTCGCCGATCCCTCCGGAAAACGGGCGCTTCACGTAGCGACCCGCGCCGTCGCCGCCGATACCGAATCCCACATTGCGGCGCGCATCGCTACCGCGCACCATCTGCCGTTCGCGGCATTCCGAGTCGTGGCGGATCCGGCCGAGCGGCACCTGCCTCCTGCGGCCCTCGTCGGAGTGCGCCCGAATGGCAAGCTCGCGGTCGGCCGCGTGGTCCACTCAGTGCTCAGCCAACCGCGTCAGATCCCGCACCTCTTCCGCACGGCCCTCGATGCGAGAGCCGCCTTCGACGCGCTATTCCGCGGCCGAGAGATGGTTGCTGGCGGCTTCGGCTTCCTTGATCTCGGCGAGCTTGTGCTCGACGTGCCGTGCGAAGACGTATTGGGCGGGTCTCTGCCCGTCTAGCGGGATATCCTCCGACGTCGGCCCTTGCGTGCGGATGCCGCCCATAGAGACCGCGAGCGCCTGCCAAGGACGGGCGAAGGACTCGGAAACTGCCGTCGCCTCGAATCCGCAATGCACCATGCAATCGGCGCATTTCTCATATTTGCCGACGCCGTAGGAATCCCAGTTGGTCGTATCCATGAGTTCGGCAAACGTCTTCGCATAGCCTTCGCCGAGCAGATAGCAGGGCCGCTGCCAGCCGAATACGGTGCGCGTCGGATTGCCCCAAGGCGTACATTCGTAGGTGCGGTTGCCGGCGAGGAAATCGAGGAACAGTTTGGACTGATAGAACGGCCACGCCTTGCCGCCCTTGCCGCGTTTGAAGATGTCGCGGAACAACTGCTTCGTCTTGGCGCGATTAAGGAAATGTTTCTGGTCGGGCGCCCGTTCGTAGGCGTAGCCGGGCGACACGGTGATACCGTCGAGACCAAACTCTTCGAGACTGTCGAAGAAACTTGCTACCCGGGCAGGATCGGCATCGTTGAACAGCGTACAGTTGATGGTCACCCGAAAGCCGCGTTCCTTGACAAGCCTGATCGCCGCGACGGCGCGATCGTAGACGCCTTTCTGGCAAACCGAGCGGTCGTGCATCTCGCGGTCGCCGTCGAGATGGATCGACCAGTTGAAATAACGGTTGGGCTCGAACCGGTCGATGACCTTCTCCAACAGCAGCGCATTGGTGCAGACGGTGACGAATTTGCGCCGCGCGATGGCTCCCTTGACGATCTCCGGCAATTCCTTGTGCAACAGCGGTTCGCCGCCGGCGATCACCACCACCGGCGCGCCGCATTCGTCCATTGCATGCAGACATTCGTCGAGCGGCAGGCGCTGATTGAGGATGGGATCCGGATAATCGATCTTGCCGCAGCCCGCGCAGGCTAAATTGCAGCGGAACAAAGGCTCGAGCAT
>JASHSW010000173.1 GCA_030038595.1 Methylovirgula sp. | reverse complement strand
AGATCGCGGCGATCAAGATAGGAATGTTGGGTTCTGCGGCGAACGTCGCGGCAGTCGCCCAAAGGCTCGCCAACCATCCCGAGATTCCCGTGGTGCTCGACCCCGTGCTCGCAGCGTCGAGCGGCGATCGGCTCGCCGTCGGCGAAGTCGCCGCGGCGATTGTCAGCGATCTCGCGCCAGTTGTCACGTTGATTACGCCCAATCTTGCCGAGGCAGCGCGCTTTGCCGATGCGCCGCTACCGACCACGCTCGCCGGCATGAGTAAACTCGCCGAACAGCTGCATCGGCGCGGATTCAAATCGGTCCTCGTTACGGGCGGCCACGTCGAGAGCCCAGCGTCCGACGACGTTTTCTTCGACGGCACGGCGCGCCGCACTTTTTCCGCGCCGCGGATCAAGACGCGCAATACGCACGGAACCGGTTGTACGCTTTCTGCGGCGATCGCCGCCCATCTTGGGCATGGCTCGGATCTCGGCGCGGCGATCGAGGCCGCGAAAGCCTATGTCAGCGGCGCGCTCGCCGCGGACTCGGGCGAACTCGATGTCGGCCAAGGCCCCGGGCCGCTTCATCATTTCCATCGCTTCTGGTAGGATTAGCCTGGGAAGACCGCAATCGAATGTTCGGGGGTGAACGATGCTCAAGCAGTTTCGCGATTTCGCGATCAAGGGAAATGTCGTCGATCTCGCCGTCGCCGTGATCATCGGCGCCGCCTTCGGCAAGATCGTCGATTCGCTCGTCAACGACGTCCTCATGCCGGTCATCGGCGCGATTACCGGCGGCCTCGATTTTTCCAATCACTTTCTGCCGCTGGCCAAGTCCGTGACGGCGCCCGTACTTTCCGAGGCGCGCAAGCAAGGGGCGGTGCTCGCCTGGGGAAGTTTTCTGACCTACGTGATTAACTTTCTGATCATAGCCTTTGTACTCTTTCTTGTCGTGCGCGGCATCACGATGGTTCGCGAGCGGGTCTTCCGCGAACAGGAGGAAGAGAAGGCCGTTGCGCCGCCGCCGCGCCAGGAGGTACTGCTCGAAGAGATCCGCGATCTCTTGGCGCGGCGCGGTGGGCAATCCGCTTAGTGCAGATCCTCGTCCTGGTGGTCGCTATGATCTTCGTTGCCGCCCGTGCCGAAGTCGCCGTGCCGGTCCCAATGTTCGCGCCAGCCGCCGTCGCGGTCGCGCCAGTTCTCGTTCATCGCGAAATGCCGGTGCGCGAAACCGAGATGCGTGCCGTGTAACAAGATCGGCAAGCGGTGTTTCTGATCGTCGCTCAACGCCGAATAAAGGGGCGCCGCCGCGTCGGCGAGTTTCTTCAAGGCTTCGCCGCGCGCGATCTGATTCTCGCTGATGCGCTGCAGCCTGGCGATCGGATCGGTGGGACGCGGTTCGCTCCTCGCCTGCGCGCGCTGATCGGCGACGGTCTTGTGAAGATCGCGGAATGCCGACTCGACGGCCGGCCAAAGCTTTTCTTGGTCGGCACTGAGCTCGAGGCCGGCGTGCAGCGCCGCGAGACGCGCGTCGAGAAAAGCGGCGCGATCGGCCGGCGAGAATGCAAAGTGCGCGTGTTCGGAATCTGCGACGGCGCTTCGATCGTTGTCCTGATCGGCGTAGGCCGTCATCGCCACCGTCAACGTGCCGGCGCCGATGAGCGCGGCGAGGGCGAACGCAAGGGGTAAGCGCTTCGTCATGTTTCGTCTCCGTATTTCAAGTGCAACCTACGAAGGCGTAGGCTGCGCTACGACTCGCTTCAAATGAAGCTTTGGCAATCTTCGTCGCCGCGCGATCGAACCCTTCGGGGCCTAGGGCCGCATCACGAAGACTTGATATTCGCCGTTGCGCGGTAGCGCCCTCAGCCAATCCGGAATTGTGCCGCGAACGAGTGCTGCGGCAAGGCCGCGCGGCGCGCGCGCCGCGAGCGCCGCCGTTTCGTTCAGCCCGGGACAGGTCATGATGTAGGTGACATGATTGGCGCGCAGGATCTGCCGCGCGGCCTGCGGCTCGGCGAGGAAGGCATCGAGCGCGGCGCGATTGCCATGATTGTCGCGATGATAGGGCGCCGCGAGCACGCTGTGCGGCGTCAAGGCGAGCAAATGCGAGCCGGCGTCGATCGGCGCAAGCACGATGCCCGGCGGCAATTCGGCGAGCGGCGCGAACGCGGCCGAGGCGAGGCAAGCAGCGCGATCGGCACGCGCCGCCGCCTGAGAATCTCGCGTCAGAACGAGTGCCCAGCCGATCGACGAAAACGGTAGGACAAGCACGAAAGCAAGCATGGCCGCGGCGCGCCATCGCGTGCTGGTGAGAAAGTCGTGGAGGCGAACGATGCACCACGCGCCGCCGAGCAGCGCGACCGGGCTCGCAAAGCCGATCACCCGGATCATCCAGCACGAAAGCGCCACCGCCAACGTGCAGATCGCCGCGACCAGCAGCCAGCGCAACCGCGCTATGCCTTGCTCGTACAGCGCGGCAACAAGGCTTGCAGCAAAGCCGAACGCGATCGGCAACGTGTAGATCGTTGCCGCCGCCGGTTCGCTATGAAAGAAGCGGCTGAGCGGCATTGCTTCCTCGACGTTCTTCAGCCAGATCTGGCGCACGAGCGGATCGATTCCTGTATAGGGATCGTAAAAACAGATCGGTTTCGTCGCGACAGCCACCGCAAGGACGGCGAACGCAACAAAGACGGCGGCCCCGAGCCGCGCCAGGTTCGTCTGCAAGCGCCACGCCGCAAGAACGATCATCGCCGCCGCGACAGCGAGACCGGGAATGAGATAGGCGGCCGAATAGGCGTCGCAGGCCATGTTGAACCAATGCGCCCGGCCGATTGTCGCGACGAAGGCGACAGGGAGAGCAGCGCCGAGGCCAATTCCGAAACTTGCTAGAGCCTCCTTCATCAATGCGCCGCGCGCGATCCACAGCGCCGCGTAGAGCGCCGCAAACATCACGATGAACGGCAGGTTTTCAATGCTGATCGAGAGCGATAGCGCAGCGAGCACGCCGCCGAGCGCGGCGCGGCGCGCGTAAGCCGGATCGATCGCCTCGACGAGGCTCGCCAACATGAAGAGGAGCAGCACGATTTGCGGCGCCGTGTGGTCGATGCGGCCCGGCTGGAACTCGCCGAATTCCATGCCGCTCAACAGCACGAGCGCGATCGCCGCAAGCGCGGCCCGCGGCCCGACGAGTAGGCGCGCCAGTCGGACGACGCCGCCATAAAGCAACGCCTGTAGGATCAGCGGAAAGACGAGCCGCGTGAGACGCTCGGCGGTTTGCGCCGGCACCAGCAGCCCGAACGTCTTGATCATCAGCGCGAGAGGTACATCCACGGTTCGCGACCAATGCATGAAGACGCCGTGCGGCGGGTCGAGTCGGCCGATTGTCATGTCGAACCAATTCTGACCAGCCAGCAGCTCACGCACTTGGACGAGCTGCATCGCGTCGTCCGAATCGAAGAAGGTGCCGTCCTGCCAGACCTTGTGGGCGATGGCGAAGGACAGGACCGAGCCCAAGACCAAAGCGGCGGCGATCAACAGCCAAGTCGGCATCGGATGCGCCTCGCTGGCTTGCGCCGATCCGGTGCGGGCGGCCGGATAAATGATGCTCATGCTTGTCCCGTGCGTCGAGGTAGACGGCATGTTTTCCGCCCAAATGCCTTTCAGGAAGGTTACGGAATCCGCCCGAGGCGCTCGGCGCGATGCACCGGGCTTGCTTGTGCGGCCGGCGGGCGACGTGCATGATGCGATCGCATGCCAAGCATCGATCTCAATTGCGATTGCGGAGAGAGTTTCGGCGCCTATGTCATGGGCGACGATGCGGCCATGTTGGAGATCGTGACGAGCGCCAACGTGGCCTGCGGCTTTCACGGCGGCGATCCCGAAATCATGGCCGCCACATTCCGTCGCGCCAGGGAAAAAGGCGTCGCGGTCGGCGCGCATCCGGGCTTCCCGGATCTCTGGGGCTTCGGGCGCCGTCGTCTGCCCTTTTCCGCCGCCGAGATCGAGCGGCTCGTCGCCTACCAAATCGGCGCGGCGCAGGCGCTCGCCGCCTATGCCGGCCACAGGCTTACCCACGTAAAGCCGCACGGCGCGCTCAGCAATATTGCGACGGAAGAATCCGAGGTTGCTCGCGCGCTCGCCCGGGCCACGAAAGCCGTCGACCCGCGCCTCGTGTTTCTCGCCGTAGCAGGAACCAAGCTCGAGATGGCCGGCAAAGCCGAAGGCCTCGCCGTCGCCCGCGAGATCTATGCCGACCGCGCCTATGGAGACGATGCGCTATTGCTGCCGCGTTCACAGCGAGGCGCGGTACTCCACGAACCGGAGAAGATCGCCGCGCGCGTGCTCGCCATGTTGGAGGAAGGCGCGGTGATCGCCGTTTCCGGCAAGCGCGTCCCGACTGGCATCGATTCGGTCTGCGTGCACGGCGACACGCCGAACGCCGTCGCCATCGCCGCGGCAGTGCGCCAGGGCGTCATCGGGGCAGGAATCGCGCTGCAATCCTTGGCGAGCGCGCAAGGCGGGTGTGCGGCCTAATCGCTGCCGGTCTTCGAATAGCGCTGGGCGATCGAGATCGGATCGCCGACCTGCCATTCGCCCTCGTGCCCAAGTTCGCTGC
>JASHSW010000172.1 GCA_030038595.1 Methylovirgula sp. | reverse complement strand
GGCGCCACGACTTCTGCATGGTCAGGCCGTATCCGATATCGATTGCCTGGCCGGATTTCGACGCGCTTGCCGTCCCCAACGTCGCCACCTGCCGGGGCGAGCTGATCGGACGCCTTGGCATCGACCCAAAATCGAAGATTATTTTGGGCGTCGAACGGCTCGATTACATCAAGGGCATTCCGGAAAGGCTGCGCGCCTTCGGCATGTTTCTCCAAAGAAACCCCGGCTGGCGGGGCAAGGTCTGTTTCGTTCAGGTGGCCTCGCCGTCGCGATCGATCATCCGCGCCTATGCCGACGTCGACCAGGAAATCGAGGAGATCGTTGCCGACTTGAACCACAAATACGGCACACCTACGTGGAAGCCGGCTTATTTCCTTAAGGAAAATTTCGGCCAGCCGGAGATCTATCGATTCTACCGGGGCACCGACGTGTGCATCATATCGTCTCTGCACGAAGGCATGAATCTCGTCGCGAAGGAGTTCGTAGCCGCCCGCGACGATCAGCGCGGCGTTCTTATTCTGAGCCAATTTGCAGGTTCCTCGCGCGAACTCGTCGACGCCATTATCGTCAACCCCTATGACGAAGAGAGCCTATGTCAGAGTTTGCAGCGCGCATTGGCGATGAAAGACGACGAACAGGCAGCGCGCATGGAGAGCATGCGCGAGCACGTCAAATCGCATAATATTTTCGCGTGGGCAGCGCAGATCCTCGCCGATTGCTCGAGATTGCATCGGCGCCGGCAGCTCAACGGCCTGTTGCAGGGGATGTACGGCCCTGCCAAGCAAGCCGCAGCCGCATCGGATCGCGCCGCCGACGAGAACGTCGTTCGCTGGCCGCTGCCTTCTAAAAACGCGGCCCGAAATTCCTGAAATGCCGCGCCGCGAAGATGGAACCGCACCGTATCGCCCGGCGGGATGCCGCGGTGCTCCGATTACGGCTTGGTCGGGGCGGCGCCCCACGGTCCGGGCGGCGCGCCGGGCGCGCGCTCCTGACCCAGCATCGTCGTCAAAGCCGTCAGCCCCGCCAAGCCGCCGAGCTGCATGGATTCGACGGCCGTGCTGGGCACGATGACGATCGTCGCTTTGTCGCTCTTCAATCCCTCATAGAGCATATTCATCGCCCGCAAGTGAAATGCGACCGGATCGCTGGCGTAGGTCCGCGCTGCTTCGGCGAACTTTTCGGCGACCTGACGCTCCGAATCGCCGAGAATGACGCGCGCCTGGCGTTCGCGTTCGGCTTGCGCCTGCATCGACATCGCGTCCTCCAAAGCGGAAGGAATCAGCACATCCTTGACCTCCACCGAAATGACGTTGACGCCCCAGGGTTCGGTCCGCTCATCGATGATCTTCTGCAGATCGCTGCTGATCTTGTCGCGGCCTTCGAGCATGTCCGAAAGGATGGTCTTGCCGATCACGTCGCGAAGCGCGGTCTGCGCCGCCCAGTTGATGGCACCTACATAATCGGCGACGTCAAGCGCCGCCTTCTGCGGGTCGATGACCTTCCAGAACAGCACCGCATCGACATCTACCGGCACGGTGTCCTTGGTAAGCGTTTTCTCCGCCCGGAATCCGCTGGTGATCACCCGCATGTCGATCCAGTAGGCGGTCGTCTCGATGATCGGAATGATAAAAAACAGCCCCGGCCCTTCGACGGCACGAAAGCGGCCAAGCCGCAGGACGACCACTCGTTCCCACTGATTGGCGACTTTGACGGAATAGGAGACGATATAGGCGATGATCGCGGCAAGGACGGCGATCCACACGGCGTCCTCGTCGGCGCCCAGCGCAAAGCTCGAATAGGCAAGCGCCAAGCCGATTCCGAAGATGATGACAAAGAGCAATCCAGGCAGCGCGCTAGGTCTTCTCATCTCGGTACCCTTTTCGTCTCGGTACCCTTTGGGTGCCGCCCGGGCAGACGGCAAAGTCCGCTATAGATGCGCGGCGTCGCGCTGCATGTCCAGCTACACCTGCCGCTCGATGAGCATTTCCTTGATCTCGGCGATCGCCTTGGCCGGATTGAGGCCTTTCGGGCAGGCCTTGGCGCAATTCATGATCGTGTGGCAGCGATAGAGCTTGAACGGATCCTCGACGTTGTCGAGCCGCTCGCTCGTCGCCTCGTCGCGCGAGTCGCGCATCCAGCGGTAGGCCTGCAGCAGCACGGCGGGGCCGAGATAACGGTCGGCGTTCCACCAATAGCTCGGACAAGAGGTCGAGCAGCAGGCGCAAAGGATACACTCGTAAAGCCCGTCGAGCTTGGCGCGATCGGCCGGCGACTGCCGCCATTCCTTCTCCGGTGCCGACGTGACCGTCTGCAACCACGGCTTCACCGAAGCGTGTTGCGCGTAGAAAGCGGTGAGATCCGCAACGAGATCTTTCACGACGCTCATGTGCGGCAGCGGATAGATGGTGACCGGCCCTTTCACGTCGGCGATCGCCTTGGTGCAGGCGAGCGTATTGGTGCCGTCGATGTTCATGGCGCAGGAGCCGCAAATGCCTTCGCGGCAGGAGCGGCGGAAGGTGAGAGTCGGATCGGTCTTCGATTTGATGAGGATCAGCGCGTCGAGCACCATCGGCGAGCAGTCGCTCGTATCGACAAAATAGGTGTCGAGGCGCGGATTCTCCGCGTCGTCCGGATTCCAGCGATAGATGCGAAATTCCTTCAGCGGCGCGGCGCCGATCGGGCCGGGCCACGTCTTGCCTTTGCGCAGCCGCGAGTTCTTCGGAAGGTTCAGTTGGACCATCGTCAGCCTTTCATCGATCGCTCCCGCGCGAACGCCGGATGGATCGTCTCAATACACCCGCGTCTTCGGCTCTATATAGGCCATCTCGTTGGTCATCGTATAACTGTGTACCGGACGATAGCCGAGCGAAACCGTGCGCTTGTCAGGATCGATCGAAGCCAGCGTGTGCTTCATCCAATTCTTATCGTCGCGCTCGGGATAATCTTCGCGCGCATGCGCGCCGCGCGATTCGGTGCGGTTCAGCGCCCCGTCCATGGTGACGACCGCCTGGATAATCAGATTGTCGAGCTCCATCGTCTCGATGAGATCGGAATTCCAGATGAGCGAACGGTCGGTCACCGAGAGCTGATCGCGCGCCGCCCAGACCTCATGGATGAGTTTCGAACCCTGGGCAAGCGTCTCGCCGGTACGATAGACGGCGCAATCGTTCTGCATGACCTTCTGCATCTTGAGCCGCAGTTCCGCGGTCGGAATACTGCCTTTGGCGTAGCGAAAACGATCGAGGCGGGCCAGCGCCGCGTCGGCGGAATCGGCGGCTAGCTCCGCCTGCTTGGCGCCCGGCGTGACCAGTTCGGCGGCGCGCAAGGCGGCAGCGCGCCCGAAGACAACAAGATCGATCAGCGAATTCGAGCCGAGCCGATTGGCGCCATGCACGGAAACGCAAGCCGCCTCGCCGATTGCCATCAGGCCGGGCACGACCACATCCGGATCGTCTCCCCGCTTGATTACCACCTCGCCGTGATAATTCGTCGGGATGCCGCCCATGTTGTAGTGAACGGTCGGGAGCACCGGAATCGGATCGTGGGTCACGTCGACGCCGGCGAAGATCTTGGCACTCTCGGAAATCCCCGGCAGCCGTTCGTGCAGAATCTGCGGATCGAGATGGTCGAGGTGAAGATAGATATGGTCTTTATGCTTGCCGTAGCCGCGGCCTTCGCGAATCTCCAGCGTCATGGCGCGCGAGACCATGTCGCGCGGCGCTAGGTCCTTCACCGACGGGGCGTAGCGCTCCATGAAGCGCTCGCCCTCCGAATTCGTCAGATAGCCGCCTTCGCCGCGCACGCCTTCGGTGATGAGACAGCCGGCGCCGTAGATGCCGGTCGGATGGAATTGCACGAATTCCATGTCCTGCAGCGGCAGGCCGGCGCGCAGCACCATGGCGTTGCCGTCGCCGGTGCAGGTATGCGCGGACGTACAAGAGAAATAGGCTCGGCCATAGCCGCCGGTCGCCAGAATCACGAGTTGCGCGCGGAAACGGTGGATCGTTCCGTCGTCGAGCTTCAGGCAGACGACGCCGCGACAGCGGCCGTTCTCCACGATGAGGTCGATGGCGAAGAATTCGATGAAGAATTGCGCTTGGTGGCGCAGTGCCTGGCCGTAGAGCGTATGGAGCATGGCATGACCGGTACGGTCGGCGGCAGCGCAGGTACGCTGCGCGGGCGGCCCTTTGCCGAACTCCGTGGTCATGCCGCCGAATGGACGCTGATAGATGTGCCCGTCCTCGGTGCGCGAGAACGGCACGCCCCAATGTTCGAGCTCGTAGACCGCGGCGGGCGCGTTGCGGCACATGTATTCGATCGAGTCCTGATCGCCCAGCCAGTCCGACCCCTTCACGGTATCGTACATGTGCCATTTCCAATTGTCGGGCCCCATGTTGCCGAGCGATGCGGCGATGCCGCCTTGCGCCGCGACGGTATGCGAACGCGTCGGGAAGACTTTGCTGATCGCCGCCGTGCGCAATCCGGCTTCCGAACAGCCGACGACGGCGCGCAAGCCCGCCCCGCCGGCGCCAACGACGACCACGTCGAACTCATGATCGGCGATCGGATAGGCGGCGCGACCGATCGCCGGCGATGCGCCCGGCGCAAGTCCGATGGACCCATTCTCCAGCATCAGGCGAGACTCAGCTTAAGGACGGCATAGACGGCGGCAACGCC
>JASHSW010000171.1 GCA_030038595.1 Methylovirgula sp. | reverse complement strand
GCGTCAAGGCGCCCGGCTCGCCGCAGTGGGCGGCGACGCGCAGGATCGTGCGCCACCACAAGCTCGTCACCGTCTGCGAGGAGGCTGGCTGCCCGAACGTCGGCGAGTGTTGGGAAAAGAAACATGCAACCTTCATGATCCTCGGCGACACGTGCACGCGTGCCTGCGCCTTCTGCAACGTGAAGACAGGCGTGCCCAGTGCGCTCGATCCGGACGAGCCGGCGCAGATTGCCGCCGCCGTCGCCGAGCTCGGGCTCGCGCATGTGGTCATCACTTCGGTCGATCGCGACGATCTCGACGACGGCGGGGCCGAACATTTCGCCCGCGTCATCGCCGCCATTCGCGGGCAAAGCCCGGCGACGACGATTGAGGTCCTCACCCCCGACTTTCTGCGCAAGGTAGGTGCGCTGGAAAAGGTGATCGCCGCCAAGCCAGACGTGTTCAACCACAATCTCGAGACGGTGCCGTCGCTTTATCCGAGCGTTCGGCCCGGGGCGCGTTATTTTCACTCGCTGCGGCTGTTGCAACGGGCAAAGGAGCTCGATCCTTGCGCGTTCACCAAATCCGGGATCATGGTAGGGCTTGGGGAGGCGCGGCACGAGGTGCTGCAGCTCATGGACGATCTGCGCAGCGCCGATGTCGATTTTCTCACGATCGGCCAATATCTTCAGCCGACCAAGAAACACCATCCGGTGGTGTCGTTCGTGGCGCCGGGAGAATTCAAGGCGCTGGAGAAGATCGCGCTCGCCAAGGGATTTCTGCTGGTCTCCGCCGCGCCGCTGACACGTTCGTCCTACCATGCGGCCGAGGATTTCGCGAAGCTGAAAGCGCAGCGGGCGGCACGGCGCGCGCCGTGATGTGGCGCTGCGGCATGGTTTCGCGGAATTGAATTTGCATTCTGTTTTAACCAGGGCGAGCTATTCTATCTACGAATCATGCCTAGGTTTCACACCAGCCGCATTGTTGCGCATCCCGCAAGCGCGATGTTCAATCTCGTCGCAGACGTGGAATCCTATCCGAAATTCCTGCCGCTTTGCCGCGACCTCAAGCTGCGCCAGCGCAGCCTGCTTGCGGATGGACGCGAAGTTCTCGTTGCCGACATGCAGGTCGGCTATAAGGCCATCCGTGAGAGCTTTACGAGCCGCGTGACCTTAGACCGGGAGAAACGCGAGATTCTTGTCGAATATATCAGCGGGCCTTTCCGCCATCTCGAGAATCGGTGGAGATTCAGCGAAGTAGCGGGGCATTCCAGCGATGTCGCGTTTGATATCGCCTACGAATTTAAGAGCCGCGCCTTCGCTTTGCTGGTCGGCGGAATGTTCGAAGCGGCCTTTCGCCGGTTTGCCGACGCTTTTGAAAGCCGTGCCGATCTGGTCTACGGCGCCGCCGGCTAGGGCGCGCTGAGCAGCAAATCGAGCGCCGTTGCGACCGCCGCCAGGCGTACGGCAGACCGGCCGGGGTTACCGTAGCGTTTCTCGACGAGCTGGATGGCTCCGGCGCGACCGCAGCCGAAATGCACCAATCCGATCGGCTTTTCGGCAGAACCGCCGTCGGGGCCGGCAATGCCGGTCACGGCCAGCGCGATCGTGGCGGCGGAATGGGCCAAGGCCCCCTCGGCCATCGCCCGTGCAACCTCGGGGCTCACGGCGCCGAATCGGTCGAGGAGAGAGGCAGCAACGCCGAGGTCCTCCTCCTTGGCGCGGTTGGAATAGGTGACATAGCCGCGTTCGAGCACCTTCGAGGCGCCGGGAATTTCGGTAATGAGGCCGGCAAGGAGCCCGCCGGTGCAGGATTCGGCGAGAACCAGCGTCCATCCGCGTGTTTCGTAAAGTGCGACGAGCGATTCGGCGCGATGCAGGAACTCCGGTGCGAACATGGGGTTCACCCGCTATCTCGGATCGACAGTCGGGCCTGTGCTGGGCCGTCGGCCGCGGCCCAGCCGGTCCCTGCGATATGGATGGCCGTCATGTGCAAGATCCACTCTGTCGGCATTTGCCGTTTAGGCCTCGCCGCCGCATTTGCGATCGCCCTCGGCGCCGCTGCCAATGCCCAATCGGATCGACAGGCCAGCGGTGCGCAACGTTATCAGTCCTTCGGCTACAATAGCCAATTGAAACAATGCGTCTCGCCGGCTGCCTGCGGCGTCGGCAAGCCGACCCATAGCGCGAACAAGAATGTTGGCGATCACCCGGACAGCGACAATCGCTCCGACTGAATTTTGCTCGTCAACCCGAGGCGCGCGCCAAGCCGTCGCCGCAGGCATCTTCCGCGGCGGTGGCGCGCCAAAAGCCTCGCGCACCCGGCTCTTGGGTGGCAAGCGGGGCCAGGCGGTGACAATGCCCTGCATTGCGCCACCACGATGCCGGCATGTCGAAACGCCGTTGCGGATCGAGGCCGCCATCCGGTTGGCGCCAGTAAACACAGAGCCTGCATGTCACCGGCGAGCCCGGTCCTCGCGCGCCTTCTCCACAGCCGTCCGCGGCGCGCGTTTCCGGCCAGTGCCCCACCTCATCAGCCCGATGGCTGGCGGAAGGGGCATGGCGCCGGCAAATCCCCTCTGCGGCGTCACCGTGATCCCAATAGATGCAATCGGTGCAGCGACAGATTCCTTTTTGCATCTCGTCCTCCCCCAATTGGGCGCGAACGCGCGCCGTTACGGATCGGCATTGACCACCGCCAGCTCCGCCGCGGACCAATCTCCGCCGAGCGCCAAGATCAGGGCCACGGTTGTCTGTAACCTGCGCGCCTCCACAGCGATCGCGGCGCGCTGCGCCTCGAGCGCGGCGGTTTGTGCGGTTACTACGTCAAGGTAATTAGTGGCGCCTTCGCGGTAGGCGGTTAGCGCCAAATCCGAGGCGCGTTGCGCCGATCGGGCAGCCGCAATGTCGTCGGCACCCTCGATCCGCAAGGAGCGGATGTCTGCGAGATCGTCCTCGACCTCTTGGATCGCGTGCAAAACGACGCTGCGATAATGCGCGACGGTCTGCAGATAGGCCGCCTCGGCTGCGGCTAGCTGCGCGTGCCGCAGGCCGGCGTCGAACAACGGCAGATAAACGGTCGGTCCCACCGACCAGAGGCTGTTGGAGAGCGAAAGCAAATTGAGCGCCGTATCCTGTCCGCCGGCCATGCCGTTCAGCGTCAGGGTCGGAAAAAACGCGGCGCGCGCCACGCCGATCGATTCGTTGGCCGCCGCGGTTTGGCGTTCCGCCGCGGCGATATCGGGGCGGCGTTCGAGCAGGTCGGAGGGAAAGCCGGGCGGGATGGTCGGGATCGCGACCGGCTTGTTGCTGAACGGAATCGAAAACGTCGACGCCGGCTGGCCGACGAGCGTGGCGATCGCGTGTTCGTACGCAGCGCGTGGTCCGATGACGTCGGCAAGCAACGCTTTGGCGTCCTCCAGCTGCACTTCGGCGCGCGCCACATCGATCGGCGCGCCGATCTTGCCCGCCAAGCGCTCGCGCGTAAGATTAAGCGCGTCCTGATAGGCTCTCACGGTGTCTTGCAAAAGCCTGCGTTGCTGATCTAGGCCGCGCAGGCTCACGTAATCGCGCGCCAGTTCCGCCTGCAGGCTGATGCGAACCGATTCAAGGTCCGCCTTGCTTGCTTGCGCCTGCGCTTGCGCCGACTTGACGAGATCGCGGATGCGGCCCCACAGATCCACTTCGTAGCTCGCCTCAATGTCGATGGTATTCGCGCCGTAATACGTCGGTTCGTCGGCCGAGCGCAGCGGGCGGTTGGCGGACTGTTTGTTGTAGGAGAGGTCCGTCTCGTGCGCGATGTTCGGATAAAAGGCGGCTTGCGCCTGCGCGACGTAATCGCGCGCCTGCAGATAATTGGCAAGCGCCGCGGCGAGATCCGGATTGGCGGTTTCAACCTGCGGCTCGAGCTTATTCAGCAGTGGGTCGTTGAAACTGAGCCACCAGGCGCCGTGCGGCTGGTCGTCGAGCGGGCGAGCGAGTTTCCAGTTGCCGGCTTCCTTGAAGTGAGCCGGCACTTCCACGGCAGGGGGGTGATAGGCGGGGGCGAAATCGCACGCAGCGAGCAGAAGCGCCGGCGTCACCGCCAGCCCGATCGGAACTCTCATGCACCATCCCCCGATCCGAAGTCTTATCCTGCGCTGGCTTCGGTCGCGGTCCCTTGCTGGCCCGCGATTTTTACCTCGTCGCCGTCGGATATCGAATCCCACGGGCTTCTGATCACGCGATCACTCGTTGTCAGTCCGGAGAGCACCTCAATTTCTGTGCCGAGATCGCGGCCTACCTCGATCGGTTTCAGAACGACTCGGTCGTTCGCGCCGACCGTCGCGACCTCAGGCTGGTTTCCGCGAAAGATAAGGGCGCTTGCCGGTATGCGCAGCACCGCTCGGTTCGCGGGTAGCTCAAAATGCACCTCGACGAAAGAGCCGGACTGCAACACTCCGTCTTTATTGTCGCGATGCAATTCGACGAGCAACGAGCGCCCCTTCAACGAGATCGCGTTGGAAGTCGTCGCGACGGTCGCCCGGAAACGACGATCAGGATACTGCGGAAGCTTGAGCTCGGCCGTCATTCCGACGCGGACTTGGGCGCTGAAAGATTGCGGAACGGCGACGTAGATGCGCATCTCGTGGATATCGGCGACCTCGAACAACGCGGAGGGGGCGGTAGTCGAAGTCGGAAATGCGCCCGCGACATTGTTCGTGGGCGTCGAACTTACAAGCGCACCAACGTCGATATTGCGCGCCGTCACGACACCGTCGAAAGGAGCCACGATCCTTTTATAGGCTTCCAAGGCCGCCAGCTTCGCGACGTAGGCCTTCTGCGCCACGACTGCGGCCTTGCTTGCCTCATATTCTCCCGCTTTCACGTCCGCCTCCTGTTGCGAGACGGCGGCCGTATTTCGCATTGCTTGCCAGCGTTTCGAGGTCAGCTCGGCGAGAGCCTCATTGGCCTCGGCCTTGGCAAGATCGCCCTTCGCCTGTTCATATTGTTGATCGAGATCGGGCGTGTCGATCTCGGCAAGAAGATCGCCCGCCTTCACCTTGGCGCCGATGTCCTTGTACCACATCTTCACGTAGCCGTTGACTCGCGCATAGAGCGGCGCCTGGTACCAGGCTTCAACGTCGCCCGGCAAAGTGAGCTCCTGCTGGCCGACGCCCCGTTCCGGCATGACGATATCGACGGTGGGAATGGCTTGAGCGTTCGTCCATTGGGTCAAGGCAGTCTCGTGCTGTTTGCGGCTGCTGATGCCGAAAAAGGCGACGGCGATTGCGACGATGCCGCCGAGCAGTAGCCGCGACATTACCTTTCGGCCTAGCCGCTTGGATTCCTTCGGAGACAGCTGCGTGTTGTCGCTCATAGTTCCTGCCGGTGCTGTATCTCCGCCCGCCCGCCGCGCGAATGCACCAGGGCGAACAACGTCGGCACGAAGAAGAGCGTCGCGCAGGTGGCGCACAACAGGCCGCCGATGACGGCGCGACCGAGAGGCGCGTTCTGTTCGGCACTGAGCGCCATCGGCAACATGCCGATGATCATCGCGAGCGCGGTCATCAGCACGGGGCGGAACCGCGTGATGCCCGCATCGAGCGCCGCCGCAGTCGCGTCGACTCCTTCGGCAAGCTTTTCGCGGGCAAAACTGACGACGAGAATGCTGTTCGCGGTGGCAACGCCCATGCACATGATCGCTCCGGTGAGCGCCGGAACCGACAATGTCGTGAAGCTCGAAAATAGGATCCAGACAATGCCGGCTAGGGCGGTCGGCAAAGCCGCGACAATGACGAAGGGATCAAGCCACGACTGAAAATTGACGACGATCAGTAGATAGATGAACACAATCGCGAGAGCGAGCCCCGCGAAGAGCTGTCCATAAGCTTCTTTCATCGTGCTTACTTGGCCGCGCAGCGCGACGGTTGATCCAGGCGGGGCTTCAGCCTTGGTCCGATTGAGAATATTTTGAATATCGGTGGCTACCCCGCCGAGATCGCGACCATGCGCCGAGGCATAGATGTCGACGACCGGCTGCACGTTGTAGTGTGAGACCACCCCGTCGCTCCAGCCGCGCTTGATCGTAGCGATGCCGCCCAGGAGCTGAGATGTATTGGGGCCGGTAACCGGAACGTTCTTCAAGTCGCCAAGCGTATCGACCCAATATTGCGGCATTTGGACCACGATCGGGTAGGAGACGCCGTTTTTTGGATTGAGCCAGAAGGTGGGCGCAGTTTGAAAACTACTGGCGAGCGTGTCCTGCAGAGAATAGGCCGCATCTTTCTCCGAAATTCCAACCGAGCCGGCGAGCGAACGGTTGATATCGACATAGAGCGTGGGCACGTTGAACGCCTGTTGGATGCGCGGGTCGGCAATACCCGTGACCCTCGCGATCCTCGGAAAGATCTTGTTGGCGTAGGCACGGTCGGCTTCTAGATTTTCTCCGATCACCTGCACGTCGATCGGCGCCGGCAGGCCGAAATTCAAAATCTGGCTCACCATATCCGCCGGCAGGAACGCGAACGATGTTCCCGGAAAAAGCCGCCGCAACTTCTCACGCATCGTTTGGACGTAGCCACTCGTTTTACTCGCCATTCCGGGGTCTAAAGTGATCAGGATGTCCGCGTCGGCTGCGCCGATGCTGCCCGAATTGGCATAGGCCATATTGATGCCGCTGATCGGCAGGCCGATGTTGTCGACGATGCTGTCGAGCGCGTGCGGCGGAACGATCTTTCGGATGGCGCCCTCAATGTGATCGCAAAGAGCCGCGGTCTCTTCAATCCTGGTTCCGACCTGCGCCCTGACATGCAATCTGATCTGATCGGATTCCACGGAAGGAAAAAAGTTCTGGCCGAGCAACGGTGCAAGGCTGAAGGACGCAAGGACGACCGCCATGAAGCCGATGATGAAAGCCCAGCCGCGACCCAGCGCCAGGCGCAGCAGATTGCTGTAGCCGAGGCGAACTTGCTCGAAGCGATGCTCAAAACCTCGCTGAAACCGAACCAAAGGATTGCGGCTTGGCGGAGGCTCGTGCTCGTCTCTTCCGCGCGCGCGCGCCTGCGCGGCCAGCAAATGGCGGGCAAGCGTGTTCACCAGCGTGCGTGACAGAAGATAGGAGAACCCAAGGGCGAAAACCACCGCCTTGGCCATCGGTCGGAAAAGAAAGCCGGAAACGCCACCCAATCCGAACATCGGCACGAAGACAATCCAGATGCAGAGTAGCGATACCGTCGCCGGCACGACGATCTGACGAGCGCCATCCATGATGGCCAGCTCGATCTCCTTGCCTTGCTCGAGGTGATAATTGATGTTCTCGATCGTAACCGTTCCGTCGTCGACCAAAATGCCGACCGCGAGCGCCAATCCGCCGAGTGTCATGACGTTGATCGTCTCGCCGGTCGCCGAGAGCAGCGCAATCGAGCCGAGTACGGCCAGGGGAATCGAGATTAAGATGATGGTTGTCGAGCGCCAGCTGCCGAGGAAGATCAGAATCATGAGGCCGGTCAGCGCGGCCGCGATCACACCCTCGCGCAGGACGCTGTCGACCGAGGCGCGCACGAAGGCGGATTGATCGCCGACTGCCTTGATGTCGATGCCGGGCGGAAGCGAGGCGCGGATTTTCGGTAGCAGCGCCTTGACGCCCCCGATCACATCGAGCGTAGAGACCGAACCGGCTTTCTGAATGGTCATCAGCACCGCGTGGGCGCCGTTCACGCGGACCATGTTGATCTGCGGCGGATTGCTGTCATGCACGAAAGCGACATCGCCGATGTAGACCATGGTGTTGTCCACCCACTTGATCGGCGCCCAATTCAGATCGGCGATGTCCTGCGGAGCATCGTTCATGTCGACAACATATTCGAACCGGCCGATCTTCTCCGTGCCCATCGGAATGATGAGGTTCTGGCGAGTGAGCGCGGTGACGACGTCCTCCGCCGAGAGCCCGTAGGCCTGCAATTTTCGTTGATTGATATCGACCTGCACCTGCCGGACCTTGCCGCCATAGGGAGAGGGAATGGCCGCTCCGGCAACCGTCGCAAGCTGCGGCCGGATAAAGTTCTGCGCGTAATCGAACAGCTTGGCCTGCGAAAACTTAGTACTCGAAATTGCGAGTTGAAGGACGGGCACGCTCGATGCGTTGAAGAAAAGGACGTAGGGTGGGGTGATGCCCGGAGGCAAGAACTTGAGAACGGTCTGCGAAGCGGCCGTGACTTGTGCGAGCGCAGTGTTGATGTTGACGTTCGGCTGGAAGAAGACTTTGACAATTCCGTAGCCGTTTAGCGACTGTGATTCCATGTGCCGAATGTCGTTGACCTCGGAGCTGAGCGTCCTTTCGTAGTAATAGATGATGCGCCCCGACATATCGTCCGGAGGCAACCCATTGTAGGTCCAGACCACGCTGACGACGGGGATATTGATATCGGGAAAGACGTCCATCGGCGTCTTCACCCAGGCCATCACCCCGAAGATGAGGATCAGCATCGCCATCACGACGAACGTGTAGGGACGCTGGAGCGCGATCCTGACGATGGCGATCATCGACTAGCAGAACTCCTTGCGCCGCCGCTCCGTCGCGAGCCGCGTGGGCGCCCTGCGCAGAGATGAAGATCACGCGTTAACGGCCCGGCGATGCCCCTCGCGGGCATACGCACAAACGCGTGCGCCGCCGAAACATGGTCGCCGGAAAAATAGACCGGGCCAGAGCAAAGAAGATACTAAATTAAAATTTCGATTTTCGCTTTGAGCTGCCTCTGTCTAAGTCGCCGCAAAGTCCTGCCCGATTCCTATGCAAAGTTAATGTTACCGAATACGCCGGCGTGTAAGGCGCGCATTAGTCCTTATTTGGGCGAATTATGGATCTACTTTGCTGACCGCGTTCTAGACAGACGTCATTGTCTGCGACCCTGCATATTTCTCTGGCAGTTTCGACTCGGCGCCCATAAGTTTCGCGGCAGGACCCATTTCGAAGGCCGCGCCCGCGACATTGTCGTCGAGCCGCAACGCAAACCCATGCAGTTCGGCGATGGTTGCCGCCATGCTCAGGCCCAGACCGTGACCGGGCACGCGGCCGTGCTCGGCCGACCGGTAGAAGCGCTGGAAGATCATCTGGCGCTCGCTTGCCGCGACGCCAGGTCCGGTGTCGGCGACGCGCACGCAAGGACCTTCGGGCCTCGCGCTGATCGAGACCGCACCGCCTTCCGACGTGAATTTGATGGCGTTGTCCACAAGATTGGCGAGTGCTTCGCGCAAGAGATCGGTGTCGCCGGTCATCGGCACGGGTTCCGGCGCATCGAGGCTGATGGCGATCGATTTGGCTTCGGCAACCGGCTCGTAAAGCTCGAACACCTCGCGGCAGACTTCCGCCAAATCGACGCGCTGAAAGGCGCTGCGTCGCAGCCCGCTTTCGATCTCGGAGATGCGCAGGAGGGCGGTGACCGTCGTTAGCGCCCGGTCGAGATCGGCGAGCGCCTGCTGGCTCGCCGCCCGCAGCTCCTTCTCCGCCGCGCTCGCCAGCCCGCGCTCGAGCCTGGCGCGCATGATGGAAAGCGGTGTGCGCAGGTCATGGGCGATGTCGTCGCCGACCGTTTTCACCTGATTCATGAGCCGGATGATCTCGTCGAGCATCAGATTGACGCCGCGCACCACCTCGTCGATGTCGTCGGGCCTGCGATGAACCGGAAGCCGTTCCTGCAAATTGCCGCGGATGATGCGATCGATTGCGTGGCGGATGGACTGCAGGCGGCGCGAGGCGCGCAAACTCAGCAGGGCGCCGCCCAACAGCGCCAAAAGAATCGTCGGTACGATTCCGATCGCCAGCGCCTGGAGCACCCAATGACGCAGCGCGTAGATCTCGTAAAGGCTGCGGCCGAGCAGCAAGACGCCGCCGTCGGGACGGCGCTCGGCGACGAGGATGACGGGCTCCGTTTCCTGGCCGGGATTGGGCCCGCGCATCTCGACGAGATGCGCCGCGCCGTCGACGCGAATTGGCGGCAGCACGGTGACGTTGCCGTAAATATGCCGGCCCGCGGCATCGAAGAGTCCAACATATTCCATCTGCCGCAAATCGCTTGTCAGGCGGCGGGCAAGTTCGGGTTCCACCTGCGCGGTCGGCTGCAGCGCGGCTTTTGTCGCCTCGTCGACGAGGATGGCGCGCAGCCGCGTCGTGTCGGAGGCGGCAACCTGCCAATAGACAAAGCCGAAGACGGCCGAGGTCGAAGCGGTGACGACCAGCGCGAAGACGACGGCCACGCGGAAGGCCGCGGAGCGGAAAATGTTATTTCTCGCCATGCAGCATGAATCCCGCGGAGCGAACCGTTTCGATGAGCGGTGGTTCGCCGGGAACGTCGACTTTGCGCCGCAGCTTGCCGATGTGCACATCGACGACGTTGGTCTGCGGCAAGGTGCGGTAGTGCCAGACGTCTTCGAGCAGCATCGCGCGGGTTATGATCTGGTTCGGATGCCGCATGAAATATTCGAGAAGATTGAATTCGCGCGGCAGAAGGCTGAGCAGCCGGTCGCCGCGCCGCACGCTGCGGTCGATGAGGTCCATGCTTAGCGGGCCGACTTTCAAACTTGTGGCGCGGGCGTCGCTGACGCGGCGCCGCAAGGCTTCGACGCGCGCGACGAGTTCGTCCATGACGAACGGTTTGACAAGATAATCGTCGCCGCCCGCCTTGAGCCCGTGGATCCTCTCATCGACGGAGGAGAGCGCACTGATGACCAGCATCGGAACCCGGTTGCCTTCGCTGCGCAGCGTCTCGATCATCGACAAACTGTCGGTGCCGCGCAGCATACGGTCGACGATCATCACCGCAGGCGGATGGGCGCGCGCGGCGGCGAGTACTTCCGCTTCGGTCTCGGCGATCCGCACCGCATAGCCCTTGCGCTCCAGGGCGAGCGAGATCTCCTGGGCCATGTCGAATTCGTCTTCGACGAGGAGAATTGGCGGAGGCGAATTACCAGCCACGGCGTTTCCAATCTTCGGGCCGAAGAGCAGCGCGGCGGAGGCCGCTTCGAATCCGCTTCCAATCCCGGTTTCGGCGGCCGCCCTGGATCGGCCGATCTTCTCGCCATAGAATATATCAAAACTGGGCAAAAAAGCTCATTCGGCTGCGGCGGCGAAAAATCTTTCGCTTTCCGCGACAGGCAAAAAACAAGCGGGCCGAAGCCCGCCTGTAAGAACGTGTGCCGAGCGCTCCGCTCAGTATTTCGCCACCAGCGGCGGCGCTGCCGCCGGGGGATCGAACGGATAATAGCGGAACGAGGCATAGACCGCGTTCTCGTCGGTGCTGCCGCCAAGCGCCGGAGAACCGGCGGGCAGACCCAGCGTACCCGGCTCGAAGTCGCGCTTGATATACGCATATTGCAGGCCGAAGCGGACCGAGCCGAAGTTGCCCTGATAGATCTTGTCCCAGAAGCCTCCGGTGATTTCCCAGACGTCTTTGGTAGTGCCGGTGCAGGTACCCAGCCCCTCGCCGACGCAACCAACGTTGTCGGTGAAGGCCGGGTTGCCGTAGCCGGCGTAGCCCGGGAAATATTGCGGCGAGAGGATCTTTTCGCCGCCGCCGTTGGCATAAAGCTCGAGTTGCGGCGTCGCATGCACCGTAACGCCGCCGAGGAACATGACTTCGGGCAGCGGATCCAAGGAGCCGTCGGGGTTAAATGTCGCGTTGCTCAGCCCGCCGGAGCCATAGCGGCCGATGCCGCGGCCATAAAGCGCCGAACCTGTGAGATCGACGAGTTTCGGCATGATCGGGACGATCACGTCGGAGCCGATGCCCCAGCCTGCCGTATCCCTGTTGACGCCCCCGGGTACTCCAATCGCACCGCCCGGATAGACCCGGTCATAAAGATCGGTGTACATGCCGAACAGGCCAAGGTGGAGTCGACGGTCGGCGACGGTCGGTTCCCAGACGCCCTTGGCGATAATGTCGGGGATATGGTTCAGCGAATAAGTTGTCGTTGAGTTCAGGAGTCCGCCGCCGCCGGAGGCTTGGTTGCAAAGTGCCGTCACCCCACTCGGCAGGACCGCGACTCCGGCAGTGACAGCACCACAGCCCGCGATACCCGCCGTCTGCGGCATTTCGGCGGAGGCGGCAAGCCACACGCTGTCGCCGAAGTTCTTGGTGAGGCGAATGCCCGGCTGGCGCGTCCAGGTGAAACCCGCGACGTATTGCGCGTCAATCGTCAGCGGCGTGATTTCGTTGCGCGGCGTGATGCCCTTGCCCTGCAGTGTGGCAAGCGACCAGGTCTGGCCGGCGAGGATGTGGAAGCCGATGTCGTTCCAATCCACCGTCGCATAGATGTGGCGGATGCGCGGATTATAGGAATTGCTCTCGTTCGAGTTCGCCGAATTGGCGGCGCCGAGGAAGTCCATCTCGTAGTAGCCGGAAACGACCGTGGCAGGGTTGACGTTGCCCTGGATCAACGCAGATACGCGGCTTTGGCGGGCGGTAAGGCGCAGCTCATTCGTATGCGCGAGCGAACTGCTCAACGGGAGAATGCCGCCAAACGGGACGTCGCCGATGTCGGCGCCCTGATCGCGCGAACGCCACACGCCTTCCATCGCCAGGAAGCCGCCGGGCGTAATCGTGATTCCGTTGAGGTAGAACTTCTTGTCCCACGGGTGGGGCGGTTCATAGGCCGGTACTTGCGCTTGCCGGATGACGACGCGCGACACCGTGCGCTGTTGCGCATCGACGCGCCGTTCCAACATACGGATTTGCGCCTTCAGCTCTTTGATCTGCAGGGCGATGTCGGAATCGTCGGCCTTGGCAGCCGCGGTTCCCGCGAGCAGCGCGGCAATCGCCACGCCGCCGATGAGCGACCTCGATACCCGGCCGCCTCGACACCCGGCGTGGGTCACGCTGCGGTCGCGACGCAACGCCAAAGGCACGCCGCGATTGATCTTCGATGTTACTTTCACTTGGAGCCCCCTGAAATTCGGATGTGAGACCGTGCACGGCCTCTTTCATCCAAAGCCATGGTTAGGGAGCCTCGTTCTAACTTTTGTGACGGTTTCTCCTCGGCTCCATAAAAATTTTTTTAGAAATCGACCGACGGCGCGTAACGGATTGATAGCAAGCCGTTTTCATCCCTCTGTCAGAAAGCATCCTTGGATAGATTCATGGCAGGTGTGGCATTCGTGTCAGCATCCGCGGCCTCCAGGGAAATCCGAAGCCGTCGAGATCGCACGCCGTTGTGGCGCTGCGCTTCGCAGCGCAACGAGAAGCTCAATAAGTATAAGTTCCTACGTAGATCTACGAGTTGTTTCCATAATACCGGCGCCGAACCGGGCGTAACCATATAAAACGCGGAAAAATACTTGCTAGACACGCTGGCGGCGCCGATTGTTCAGCAGCAATTAACTCGCCGATGCAGCCCTTGGTACAATTGGCGAGGAGGTTTCCCGCGTGCGTACGGATCGTTTCGAAATGCGGATGACGGACTGGCTGCCATACCCGTAAAAGTTGCTTTATGTCCGGACGCCGGGAAACGGCCGGCAATGGACGCAGTTGGCGGG
>JASHSW010000170.1 GCA_030038595.1 Methylovirgula sp. | reverse complement strand
GAATTCGCCGTCGTGCGGCGTCAATACCACCTGGCTGCGGGAGCGTTTCACGGCGTCGGCGAGGCGCATCGCTTCGCCGGCAAAACTCGTCAATGCGTCGGCATCGAGTACGATGGCGCGCGGCGGTTTCCTCTCTTCCGCGCCATTGCCGAGCGCGGCCAGGACCATGGCGCGGGTTTTGGCACCGACTCCCATGCCGGGTCCCATGACCAGGGCGTTTTTGCGCCGGTCGGCCAGGAGCTCGACCAAATCCTCGCTCGTATCGCAGATGCGCGTCATGATCGCGGTCAGCGCCGCGGCGTGCACCGCGAGCGCGTCGCGCGGGGTTGCGACCGTGACCAGCCCGGCGCCGATCCGCAAGGCACCGCGCGCCGCAAGCCGCGCCGCGCCGGTATGCGCCAAGGATCCCGAGACAACGAGGGCGTGACCGCGATTATATTTGTGGCCGTCGATACGCGGCCGCGGAAAATGTTTGCTCCAAATGGACGGGCCGTTGGCATACGTCTTGGGCGCAATTTCGCCGAGCACCGAATCAGGAATGCCGATATCGACGAGGCTGATTTCGCCGCAATGCATGGTTCCCGGCAGCAGCAGATGACCGGGTTTCAGGCGAAAGAAGGTGACGGTCTGGGTCGCCTCGACGGCGACGCCGCGCACCAATCCGGTCGATCCGTCCACTCCCGAAGGAATGTCAACGGCGACAATCGGTTTGCGCGTGCGTCTCGTCCATTCGTTGAGGCGCAGGATCGCCTCGCGCGCCGGCCCATCGATGTCGCGTGCGAGGCCCGAGCCGAAGATTGCCACGATCGCGAGTTCGGCCTCCTCGAGGGGTACCTCGTCGAAGCGTAGGATGACGTCGCTCCAGCCTTGCGCCGCTTCGGCCGCGTCGCCCTTCAGATGCTCCGCCGCGCCAAGCAGGCCGACGCAAAGCTTGAAACCGTCCGCCTTCAGATAACGGGCGGCGACGAACCCGTCGCCGCCATTGTTGCCGGGGCCGCAGAAGACCGCGATTCGCCGCCCATGCGGATCGCGCGTCGCGAGCAGCCGGGCGGCTGCTTTGGCGACGGCCGCGCCGGCACGGTCCATCAAGACGGCGCCCGGAATCCCGGCGGCGATCGTCAGCCGGTCCGCGGCGGCCATTTCGGCGCTGGAGAGCAGTTCCGGAGGAGTGGTGGGCATGTTTCGTCCGTGGCTAAGAATGCCGGGGCGCGCAACGCCGAATAGTGGCTGGCGCCGACGAATTCCGTTTGCCTAAAATTCGTCACCGCCCATTAAGTTGACATTCCGGTTCGCGCCGGGGTAGAAAATCTTTCGCCGCGACGCTGAATTATCGAGGCTTTCTGCAGTTCTTGCTCTTCGGAGCGTCTCCCGTGAACCCGAAACCCTGCACCGCCAAATTCGGCATCGGCCAAATCGTCCGGCACCGCAAATATCCGTTCCGCGGCATCATTTACGATGTCGATCCGGTCTTCGCGAACACCGACGAATGGTGGCTCGCCATTCCCGAAGAAGTGCGGCCGCGCAAGGACCAGCCCTTTTATCACCTCTTCGCCGAGAACGCCGATACCGAATATGTCGCCTACGTCTCGGAGCAGAACCTTTTGCCCGACACTTCCGGCGATCCGGTGCGCCACCCGCAGGTGGAAGAAATGTTCACCCGCGCCCAGGACGGCGGCTATCACATCAAAACCGCCCGGCTGAACTAGACGACTTCGAGATTTCAAGCGGCGCCAGCGAGTCCGCAATCTTGCCGCGCGACGGCGACGGGCGGGACGCGGCGCGCGCTATTTGCCCTTCGCTTGCGCAGGTGCGGCAGGGGCTGGAGCCGGGTTGGAAGCCGGCGCGCCGGTCGGCGGTGCCGCGCCGCCAGTCGGCGAGCCGCCACCCTGTTTCTCCGCCTCGAGCTTCTTGCGCTCTTCGTCGGCGCGTTTTTGCAATTCCTCCTGGAATTTCTTCTGCTCCGCCTCGAGCACTTTCGGATCGACGGCCGGCCCGTCGAACGTCTTGCCGAAATCGGCGAGCGGCACGCCGAATGTGACTTCGTTATTGGCCTGATTTCGGACGGCGATGTTGAGTGTCGTGCCCTTTTTCATTTCGTCGATGGTCGGGCCTTTCACTCTGGATTCGGCGAAACATCCGTTGGGGAAACAGATTTCGAAAGCGCCGTCGAGCGTCGCGCCATTATCGACCCAGAAACGGAAACCGGGACGCAACATCAGCCCGACCGGCATCAACAGGCGGATGATGCGCGTATCATCGCCCTTGATGTCATAGACCGCCACGGCGAGCACCGGCGCCTGGTTGGCCTGGGCGCTGAAGTCGCGCGTCGTGTAGCAAACGTCCTTGTCGGCCGCCTGATCGTGTCCGCATACTTTGGTCCACTGCGGTTGCGTGCCGACCAAATCGAGCCGGATTGGGCCTTGCGGCTGCGCCGGGGCGGCGGATTGCGTCTGATTCGACTTACCGGCGGGTGCCGCCTGCTGCGCGAAACTCTCTCCGCCGGCCAGGACGAAAATGCCAGCCAAACCAGCCAAGCCGAGACGCGTCAACGAAAACGCCATAAGGAAAGCCCTTCCGATAATGGGAACTCCGGCCAGAAGTCATTGCGCCTGCCGGAGCGAATTTGATTGGCCGCACACAAAGACGCGAAGCCCGGCCGCTAGTCAAGATAGTCCGAAATGGACCCGGCGAGTGGGCTTCGAATGCGGCGACAAATTGGCCGTCGGCGCCCCCGGGACGGTCAAAAACGGCTTTTGTCCGAAGTAGCATGAGCGTGCGCTGCAACAGCATTTACCGTCGCCGCATCTGTTCACGGCTGCCGCCGCGCCGTAGAGTTGGCGCATGCACTTTG
>JASHSW010000169.1 GCA_030038595.1 Methylovirgula sp. | reverse complement strand
GTTCAAAAAAGAGGGCCGCGGCGTCTTCGTCTATCTGCGCGACGGCACGGCCGGGGTGCCGGTCAACGTGCCGCAGGTCGAGCGGCCGGACAAGGAAACGCTGCGCATCAAGGAATGGCGCGAGATCGGGGTCGGCGCGCAGATCCTGCGCGATCTCGGAATTTCGTCGATTCGGCTGCGCACCTCGTCGCCGCTCAGATATGTTGGCCTCTCCGGATTCGGCATCGAGATCGTCGCCTATGAGCCGGTCGCCGGCGGAGGTTGAGCGAGGTTGCCGGCGGGACTGCTGCGGCCCATCAACGTCAGCACATGCGCCGCCGTCGAGCCGGCCAACCCTTCGAGATCATAGCCGCCTTCGAGCACCGAGACGATGCGCCCGTCGCAGTGGGCGAGCGCGACGTCGATCAACTTGCCGGTGATCCAGGCGAAATCGTCTTCCGTAAAATTGAGATTGGCAAGCGGATCGCGGTGGTGCGCGTCGAACCCGCTTGAGATGACGATCAAGTCGGGCGCGAAGGCCGCGGCGCGCGGCAGGATGACCGATTCCATCGCCTCTTTGAAGAGACCGCCGCCGGCGCCTGGGGAGAGCGGCGCGTTGACGATCGTATCGTGTTCGCCGCGTTCGCGGCGCGCGCCGGTACCTGGAAAGAGCGGCATCTGGTGCGTCGAACAATAGAGCACCGTTGGGTCCGACCAGAAGATTGCCTGTGTTCCGTTGCCGTGGTGAGCATCGAAATCGACGATCGCGATCCGTTCCGCGCCGTGCGCGGCTTGCGCGTAGCGGGCCGCCACGGCCGCCGTGTTGACGATGCAGAAGCCCATCGCCCGTTGCGGTTCGGCGTGATGGCCGGGCGGACGGACCGCGACAAAGGCATTGTCGGCCTCGCCGCGGAAAACCAAATCCGTCGCAAACACCGCGCCTCCCGCTGCGTGCAGGACCGCCTCGAACGTGCCAGGGCTCAACAGCGTATCCGGGTCGAGCCCGGCGATCCCCCTCGCGGGTACTGCTGCCTCGATCTTGGCGAGATATCCTGGCGGATGGACCCGCAAGAGCGCTTCCCGGTCGGCGCGCGGCGCCTCGTAGCGCTTAAGCAGGAGAAATTCCTCGCGCGCCAGGGCATTTTCGACGCGGCGAATGCGCTCGACGCATTCCGGGTGGCCGGGACCCGTCGCGTGGCCGAGACACGCGGAATGGCCGAGAAGCGCAGTTGCCACGCCAATCACCAAAAAATGAAAGTCCGGTGACACGCCGGAATTGCCGAGCGATAGTGCAGAGCCTGCCGGCGAGCTGTTTCATTTGCGCAACAGCTTGCCGTCTTCTCGCCTCGAATAGGTTTTCAGCTGCACGGGAGGATGGCAAGACAAAGGCCGATGCGTTATTTCGATTCTGAGGGCGGGGAAAATCGAGATGCGATTCAAAACGATCATTTGGGTATTGCCGGTTTTGGCGATGTCACTTGCGGGATGTGTGGCCGACGGGGTCGCCACGCCCGATCCGACCTTGTCGGCGCGGGATAGCGAATATCTGGCGCTTGCTCCGAAAGCCGACATTCCGTCGCAGTTCCTGCGCTATAAGGTCGACTACGACACGACCGAGAAGCCGGGCACGATCATCGTCGATACCAAGCACATGTTCCTCTACTACGTGTTGCCCGGCAAGAAGGCGATCCGTTACGGCATCGCGGCGGGTTCCGAAGCGGCAGGCTGGACCGGCGTAGCCACGGTCGGCCGCAAGGAAGAATGGCCGCATTGGACGCCGCCGTCCGACATGGTGAAGCGCTGGCCGCATCTGCAGCCGACGGCGGATGCCGGCGGCCTGCCGGGCGGTCCGGAGAATCCGCTCGGTGCGCGGGCGCTCTATCTCTTCCAAGGCAATCGGGACACGCTCTACCGTATCCATGGCACGAATGAGCCGGACCAGATCGGCCAGGCTGTCTCGTCGGGCTGCATCCGGATGTCGAACATCGACGCGATCGATCTTTACAATCGCGCCAAGATCGGCACCAAAGTCGTTGTGGAATAGAGCGCCCAAGCCGACCTAAAGCCGGCGTGCGCGCACCTTGCGAGGACAGGCGCGCCTCGGGTTATGAGATCCAAGCGTGCGCGCCCCGATTTGCACGTTTACCATTTCCGCGGGTACGGAAAGCGCACCGGCGCGATCGACGTCCCGAGTCCGGCCGAAACAGAATGTTGTGATATTTCTTGAGGCGTGAGCTGCGGAGCTCAAGGCACGCGCCGATTGCGTGCGCCGCCGCCGCTCCGTAGATAAAGCTAACCCTTGCGCTCGACATGCGTCGGATCATCATCGAAGAGCCCTATTCGGACAGCGCTTTATGGAGCCGTCGTCTCGCCTTGTTTGCGGCGGCGGTGGTCGGTATGGGCCTGCTTCTGGCTCGCGCCGGGCTGGACCCGACCGCGGTGCTTGCGGTAATCGGCTCGGCGATCATCATAGCCTGTCTCGCCATGCTGTGCGCCGGCGCCGCGACGGTGGCGATCTGGCGCACCGGGCGCAAAGGCGTCGGCCTTCTCATCACCGGCTCTTTGCTTGCCGCACTGTTGCTCGCTTATCCGGCTTATCTCGCCGTCCAGGCCGTTCGCCTGCCGGTATTGAACGATGTCTCGACCGATCTCGACGATCCGCCGGCGTTCTCGCTGTCCAGCAAAGCAATGGCGGCGCGCAATTGGATCGTACCGGCCTCCGTTCCCGCGGCGATGCGCGAGCTCCAGGCCAAAGCCTATCCGGATGTTCAGCCAATCTATCTCGACCTCGACGGCGACGAAGCTTTCAAGGTCGTGTTGCAGGCTGCCGCGGCGCGCCATTGGAAGATCATCGAGGCGACCCCGCCCGGCGGTCGGCTCGGCCTCGGCCACGTCGACGCGATCGCGCATGGCATGGTATTCGGCTTTCCCGACGACATTGCCATCCGCGTCACGCCGCTCGCCGGGGAGACGCGCGTCGATGTGCGCTCGGTATCGCGCATAGGCAGGCACGATTTCGGCGCCAATGCACGGCGGATCGAAGCCTTTGCCGACGAGTTGAACGCAGAGGCCGACGCCGACCTGAAATGATTGCTAGGCCAGCAGATCCGCCAGCGCTTCGAACGTCGCGGCGTTATCCGCGCCGCGGGCCAGCCTAAGGATCGGCACTTCGCCGCAAAAATTCTTCAAACTGGCACGCGTTGCTTCGATCGGCACCGGGGAGCCCGGCGTCTCGTTGAGCACCAAAGCGGCGATGGCAAGGCCGCGGCCGGTTGCGACTTCGAATGCGGTCAGCACATGACTCAAGGTTCCGAGATACGTCCCGGCGACGAGAATCATCGGGATTCGCAGCGTGTCGATGAGATCGAGCACCGTCGATTGCGCGCTGAAAGGCACCATCAGGCCGCCGATCCCTTCGATAAGGAGCACGTCTTCGGCGGTTTCGATGCCGGCCTGGCAGAACGCAGCAA
>JASHSW010000168.1 GCA_030038595.1 Methylovirgula sp. | reverse complement strand
GGCGTAGAGCTCGTAAAATCGCGCGCCGTCGTCGATGGCGCTCACCAAGTTAGGCTGCTCGCCGACGAGCGGCTCGTCAGCGCTCGCATCATTCTGGTTGCAACCGGCTCCGCGCCCTTCCTGGCACCCGATATTCCCGGCCTCGAACATACGATCACCTCGAACGAAATCTTCGATTTGCCGGAGTTGCCGCGCCGCATCTTGATCGTCGGCGGCGGCTATATCGCGGTCGAATTCGCTTCGCTGCTGACGCGGCTCGGCAGCCAAGTGACGCTCGCCATGCGCGCCGAAAACATCTTGCGCGGCTTCGACGAGGATTTGCGGATCGCTCTGCGCGATGCTCTCGCCGAAGCAGGTGTCGCCTTCAAGTTCACCAACCTGCCGACTCGTATCGACAAGGTCAAACATGGGCTGCGCGTGGCGCTGTGCAATGGAGATAGCGTCGATGTCGATCAGGTGATGGTGGCGACCGGCCGCCACGCGAACACGCAGGGTCTCGGACTTGAGAAGCTGGGTGTCGCGTTGGACGGGCATGGCGCGATCAAGGTCGATCCGTGGTCGCAATCGACCGTCCCTTCGATCTATGCGGTCGGCGACGTGAGCAACCGCGTCGCTTTGACACCCGTCGCGATCCGCGATGCGCACGCCTTCGCCGACACAATATTCGGCGACAAGAAATGGGCGGTCGATCACAGGAATATCGCCACCGCGGTGTTTACAACGCCGGAACTCGGCACGGTGGGCCTCAGCGAGGCCGAAGCGCGCGCCGCTTATGCTTGCGTCGATGTTTATGCGACGCGGTTCCGGCCGCTGAAGGCGGCGCTGTCGGGACGCAAGG
This sequence comes from Methylovirgula sp., assembly GCA_030038595.1. Classification (GTDB taxonomy): domain Bacteria; phylum Pseudomonadota; class Alphaproteobacteria; order Rhizobiales; family Beijerinckiaceae; genus Methylovirgula. Next base: position 2,021 of record JASHSW010000168.1, on the reverse strand, counting down.
ACATGGCGCTTATGAAAATCGTCGTCGACGGCGAAACCGACCGGGTGCTCGGCGTCCACATACTTGGCGAAGCCGCCGCCGAGATGACGCAAGTTATTGCTATTGCGGTGAAAATTGGCGCAAGAAAAGCCGATTTCGATGCCACCGTGGCGGTCCATCCGACCTCGGCCGAGGAGCTCGTTGGCTTGCATTCCCGCAGCGCGCGCTATGAACCGATGAAGCTCGATCCCGGCGAGGCGGCGGCGCTGCCCGACGAGGAGCGGATGCCGTAAAGGCCCGGTTAGCCGACCGGCGAGTTTGGCGTCGCAAATCCGTGCGCCTGCGTGTAAAAGGCTGGCGCGACACCTTCTCCCACGGGAGAAGGAGCGCATTCATCGGATCAGACCTATGCCCCCCGAATCCTGGTCGCCGGATAGCTGGCGAACGAAGCCTCTAGAGCAGGCACCGGTTTACCCGGACGCCGCGGCGCTCGCCGACGTGGAGCGGCAGCTGAGCGCGTTCCCGCCGCTCGTCTTCGCCGGCGAGGCGCGCAAGCTGAAAGCGCTGCTCGCCAAGGCCTCGAGGGGCGAAGCCTTTCTCTTCCAAGGCGGCGATTGCGCCGAGAGTTTCGCTGAGCACGCCGCCGACAACATCCGCGACTTCTTCCGCGTCTTTTTGCAGATGGCGGTGGTGATGACCTTTGGCGCCGCGCTGCCGGTGGTCAAGGTCGGGCGCGTTGCCGGCCAATTCGCCAAGCCCCGCTCCGAGCCGATGGAGATGAAAGAGGGCGTTGCGCTGCCGAGCTATCGCGGCGACATCGTCAACGACATCGCCTTCACAGAGGCGGCGCGCGTGCCAGATCCGGTGCGCCAGCTCATGGCCTATCGGCAGTCCGCCGCGACTCTCAATCTTCTTCGCGCCTTTGCTTCGGGCGGCTACGCCAATCTCGAAAACGCACATCGCTGGATGCTCGGCTTCATCAAGGACAGTCCGCAATCGGCGCGCTACCAGGAACTCGCCGACCGCATCACCGAGACGCTCGGCTTCATGCGCGCCATCGGGCTCGACCCCGAATCGCAGCAGGAATTGCGGCAGACGGATTTCTATACCTCGCACGAGGCACTGCTGCTCGGCTACGAGCAGGCGATGACGCGGATCGATTCGACGACCGGCGATTATTACGCGACCTCCGGCCACATGCTTTGGGTGGGCGACCGCACCCGCCAGCCCGATCACGCCCATATCGAATATTTGCGCGGCATCAAGAATCCGCTGGGCCTCAAATGCGGACCCTCGCTCAAACCCGACGAGTTGCTGCGCTTGATCGACGTCCTCGATCCGGAAAACGAGCCGGGCCGCTTGACGCTGATCTGCCGCTTCGGCTCGGAAAAGATCGGCGAGGCTTTGCCGAAACTGCTTCGCGCCGTCAAACGCGAGGGCCGCAACGTACTTTGGGCCTGCGATCCCATGCACGGCAACACGATCAAGGCAAAGGGCGGCTACAAGACGCGACCGTTCGAACGGATCATCGGGGAGACCCGCGCCTTCTTCGCGGTGCATCACGCCGAAGGAACATATGCGGGCGGCGTGCATCTGGAGATGACCGGCAAGAACGTCACCGAATGCACGGGCGGGGCGCGGGCGATCTCGGAAGCCGATCTCTCCGACCGCTACCACACCTATTGCGATCCGCGCCTCAACGCCGAACAGGCGATCGAAGTCGCTTTTCTGGTGGCCGAGTTGCTCAAGGCCGAACGGCTGCAGCGCCCAAGCGCTGCCGAGGTCGCGGCGGAGTAGTCAATCGTCGTCGCCAAGAGCAAAGCGAAGACGCAATCCAGGAATACGGGTCGGGTCGCTTCGCTCGCAACGACGGACGAGCTGCTTACGTGCTCGGCTTTTCTTCCTCGCGCACGCTCATGGCGGTGCCGCGCCAGACGAAATCGTCCATGAGCCAGGCGTCGAGATAGATCACGGGCTGCATCGCGTCGCGCAGCAAAAACAGGAAGGGCAGGCGCCAAGAGACGTGCCAACGGTTGGCGAAG
>JASHSW010000167.1 GCA_030038595.1 Methylovirgula sp. | reverse complement strand
ACCATGACCCAGGCGAGCGGCAGAATCGTGAAGATGACCGCCGCCGTCAGCCAATGCAGGGCCTGGTGCGGATAATCATAGCGGGCGAGACGAAGCGGCGCGTCCGGGTTCGATTTCAACATCGTGGGTCTGCTCCAGGCTGGCGTACGGCAATCATATAACGGCTTTTGCGGTAACGGTACGGCGCATCCCTTCTTTCCGCGCGCGGGGAAGGGATCGGGTGAGGGGGGTCATCAGCCACTTCCCCGGATCAGGCCCGGGGCCGCTCCGACGGGGAAAGCGGTTCCTTCACCCGCGTCCGGATTGAGACCCAGGTTTATTCCCGCTGCAGGGGAGGCGCTTACCGTTGGCCCTGCAGATCCCAATCGTTGGGCTGACCCTCCGGGACGAAGGCGCCGTCGGCGCGCAGCGTGCCGGCCCGCGGGTCGCCTTCGGCGGGTACGGGCTGCGGCGGCGAGGGCTGGGCGCTTTGGTAATCTTGGTCGGGCTTCGGTCGGGAAGCATACGCCTCGACCGGCGCCGGGGGCAGCGAGACATCGGGCGTATCGGGACCGGCGTGCAGCGCCAGCGCCTGCATATCCGCGCTGCCGGCCTGTGAGATGTCCATCTCCTCGTCGATCGGTGGCGGCGCGGGCAGGCCGTCGGGCGGATGCGATTGGGGTATGCCACCGGCCGGCGCCGGTTCGCAGTAGCGGCGCGGTCCGGTGGGGGTCTCGCCGTGCATTGCGAGGTCGAGATGGAAGTGGTTGTAATGCAAGAAGTTGTAGCCGGGGCCGAGCACAGTTGTGAAATAGCTGCAGGCGCCGGCGTGGATGTCACGCAGGAATGCCCGGGTTTGCGGGTCGCCCATCGGCCAATCGCGCATGATCGAGATCTCGCGCCCATCGGCGAGGCGGAAACCGCTGACGTCGATGGCATTGGCGAACGCATGTTCGGAGAGCCGCGTGCCCGCATAGCCGTTGATGGTACGGCAGCTGTAGGTGCCGAGCGACTCGATCTCGACAACGCGTTCGTTGAACCGTGCCTGCGCCGCCGGCTCGACCACGTCTTGCACCCAATTGTTCAGCGCGGCGATCATGGGACAATCGAGCGTATAGGTGCTGTCGAGGGCGACTGCGCCGTCGAGCAGCGCGGAAACTTTAAAGGGTCGCGTCAGGCCGCAAATTCCAGGGCCGTCGATTTCGGGTTCCGGCTGGACATAGGCCGAGAGATGGATGAGGCTTTGGTCGATGCAGGCATTCTCGGCCTCGGCCCGCCAGGCCGGCCGCTGGGCTTCGTAATTGGAGCAGCCGGCGAGCGCGAAGAGCACAAGGCCGGCCGCGAAAGGCGGAACGCAACGCGCCATCCGCTCAAATTGTGCCAAATGTCTTAAGCCGCGCTAAAACATTGCGGTTAACGAAACTGCTTTCATTTCAAGGCGCCCGCCGCAGGCGGACGCCATCCCGGTTGGGGGGACAATGGCAAGAATTCCCGTCGCGCCGGGCATTGGCATCGATGCGGCGGAGCTCGCCTTCGCCTATCTGCGCGCCTCTGGCCCGGGCGGCCAGAACGTCAACAAGGTCGAAACGGCGGTGCAATTGCGGTTCGATGTCCGCAATTCGCCTTCGCTGCCCGAAGAGGTGAAGAATCGTCTTGCAAGGCTGGCCGGACGGCGAATGACCGGGGAGGGAGCCCTGGTCATAACCGCGCGGCGGTTCCGCTCGCAAGAGCGTAATCGCCAAGATGCGCTGATGCGATTGTGCCGGCTGATCGCCGCCGCGGCGCACCCGCGCAAGCGGCGCATCGCAACCCGCCCGACGCCCGAATCGAAGCGCCGCCGGCTCGATGCGAAACAACGGCGCGGCGCAACCAAGCGCCTGCGCAGCCGCCCCACGGAGTGAGGGAATACCGTTGGACTGGATCGAGCTTGCCACGCATGCTTTATTACGGCCTTAGGATGTTAGGGGAGAGGATCATGCCCAGGAAAGAGTGGATCGCTGCCGCGTTGCTGATGTTCTGCGGCGTCGCGCTGGCGGACGATTATCCCCCGCGCAAGCCCGGATTATGGGAAGTTACCATCGGGACCGAGGGAACGCCGGTACACACGATGCAGATGTGCGTCGATGCCGCGACCGACCAAATCTTTCACAGCGTCGGCACAGACCTGCGCGCCAAGCACTGCGAGCAGAGCGACGTAAAGGTGAATGGCACGGCGGTGACCGCCAACAGCGTATGCAAAGTCCACGGCACGACGGTCACTACGACGGCAACGACCAACTTCACCGGCGACAGCGCCTACCATACCGACGTAAAAACGCACTTCGAGCCGGCTTTCCTCGGCAAGACCGATGAAGCGATGACCCAGGATGGAAAGTGGACAGGTCCATGTCCCGCCAATATGAAACCGGGCGATATGGTGCTGACCAACGGCATCAAGATCAACGTCAAGACGTTGAATATGCTAAAATCGTTCGTTCCTTGAGATCGGCCGGGAGACGAGCAACGATGCAATCCCGTTGATGGATCGCATCGTTGCTTTTTCGAACCGCGCTAGGCGGTCGGTTGGTCGGGCCCGCTCGCTTCGGGGGGACGGTTACGGCGCGCCGCCATGAACCGGTCGAATTCCTCGCGATCCTTGGCGCGGCGCAAATTTTCCATGTATTCGGCGAACTCGCGTTCGGCGGCGAGCAGTTTCTGCCGCTCCTCTTCGAGTCGCGCGAGCTCGGCTTCCCGCCATTCGTCGAAGGCAAGATTGCCCGACGAGCGTCGCCAATTCCACGGCCCGCCGGAGAACTCGCCGCGGCCATGGCACGCCCGGTGACGTCCCATCTTTTGCTCCCATCTCTCGCGCTTCTCGCGAAGCTTCTCGTTGAACTTAGCCTGCACGAAGCTCGGCAGATCGCCGCGATAGGTGCTGCGGGTCTGCCACAGCTTGGCGAAGAGGATGGCAAGCCCGATCGGCCAAAACAGGATGAAACCCAGGATCATCGCGATGACTTCGATCGGATTCCAGCCCAAACACCGATGGCCGGGCGATCCGTGCTCTTGCCCAAAGGGGCCGGAATAGACGCTCATGCTCTCCTCCATGGCGTGGCGATGTAAGTGCATCTTACATTAGCATTTGGATTTGTCGAGACCCGGTCCGTTCAATTTGTCGGATGTCAGCGTCGCGGTAGCGCCGCCTCGATCAAAGCTTCGGCACCACGGTCAAGGATTGCGGCGGGATCGTCGCCGCGCGCCGGGTCGAAATGGCCGGCCAGCGTCAACATGGCCGTACCGTGCGCCAATGCCCAGATCTCGAGGGCGAAAATTCGGACCTCGCGCGGATTGCCGCCCGCCGCGGCGAGCACGCCAGCAGCCGCGAGATACAATCCGTCGAAGGCTTTGTTGGCGACCGAGAGCGCCGCGAGCCCGCGCAAACTCTTGGCGCTGTCGAACATCGCCGCATAGAGGCCGGGCTCGGCGGCGGCGAAGCTCAGATAGGCCCGCCCCATCCGCCGGAATGCCGCGCGCGCGTCCGGCCGCCCGTCGTCCCAAGCGCCGGCGAGGCGTTCCGCAAAGAGATCGAATCCGCGCCGCGCCAGTTCGCCCATCAGGTCGCTGCGGTCGGCGAAGTGGCGATAGGGCGCCGCGGTGGTGACGCCGACGCGTTTGGCGGCTTCGGCCAGGGTAAAGCCGGCCGGCCCATGTTCGGCCATCAGCGCGCGCGCCGCCTCGACCAATGCGTCCTTTAGCCCGCCATGGTGATAACCCCGCCGTCCCGGGCCGAAATGTTTCCAGTTTCGTTTGATGTCCTTACCGATCATGCCGGCAGTTTAGACGTTTGCGGCGGCAAGCGCGAGGTTGCCGGGCTTTTGCCACCTGCCAAGCCTCCCCATATGCAGGGGCGCCGCTCGCTGGTCGACAATACGGGATCGTCTCGATGTTTCGCACCAAAGTTCTGGTTATTCTGCTCGCCGCCATTCTCGCCCTCGGCATGGCGGATGAGGCTTCTGCCCGTGCCGGCATGGGCTTTTCCATGGGCAGCCGCGGCTACCAGAGCTACAGCATGCCGGCACCAACCCCGATCAGCCCGTACGCCGCACCGCTGCAGCGCTCATACGCGCCGTATTCGTCGCCTGCCGGATCCGGTTTCTTCTATTCCGGCGGGTTCGGACGCGGCTTTTTGGGCGGCCTAATGGGCGGCTTTCTCGGCGCCGGGCTGCTCGGGCTTTTGTTCGGTCATGGATTTTATGGCGGTCTCGGCGGCGGTTTTTCTTTCCTCGGCCTTCTGCTCCAGGTCGGTCTTCTCTTCCTCATCGTACGCTTCGTGCTGAGCTTCTTCGGCGATCGGCAGCAGCCGGCCTTCTATGGCGCCCCGCAAGGGAGCGGCGCATTCGCAGGGGGCTGGCCGGGCGGCTACGGCGCCAGCCAGGGTACGCCGTTGCCGATTACGGCGGAGGACTATGATGCCTTCGAGCGCCTCCTCGGCGAGGTTCAAACGGCCTACAGCAACGAAAACCTCGACCAGTTGCGCGGCTTGGCGACGCCGGAAATGGCGTCCTATTTTGCCGAGGAACTCGAAGACAGCGCGCGGCGCGGACAAGTCAACCGGCTCTCCGGCGTGAAGCTTCTGGAAGGCAATCTTGCCGAGGCCTGGCGCGAAACGGGCGCCGAATACGCCACGGTTGCCATACGCTTTTCGCTGATCGACGTCATGGTCGATCGCGCCACGGGGCGGATCGTCTCGGGCGATCCCACCCGGCCCGACAGGGTGGCCGAGCTTTGGACGTTCGTGCGACCGGCCGACACGGGGCCCAACGCCTGGAAACTCTCCGCCATCCAGCAGGTGTGAGCCGTCCTTACGAAGGCGGAAACAAAGACGTGTAAAGAAGCGCCAAGGCGCAGATCCCCATCACTCCGAAACTCAGCCATACGAAAATTCTCGAGAGCGCCCCGCCGCAATGGGCTCCGAGGATCTGTCGATTGCTGTTGATCTTGGCGATCAAAAATAGAAGCGGCACGGCGGTGACGCCGTTGAAAACCGCGGTCAACACCAGCGCCTTCATCGGATCGATTCCGATGAAGTTCAACAACAAGCCTAGCCCGGTCGAAGCCACGATCACGCCGTAAAAGCTTCGCGCTTCCATGAATCTCCTCGAAAGGCCCTCCCGCCAATCGAAGGCCTCTGCAATCGCGTAAGCGGCTGAGCCGGCGAGCACCGGGATGGCGAGGAGGCCGACACCGACGATGCCGACGGCGAAGAGGTCGCCGGCGAGCAGTCCGGAATTCGGAAATGAACTGACCAAGGGCTGCAGCGCCTTGGCGGCGTCGGCGGCCGTGTTGATGGTTTTGATGCCATGGCTGAACAGAACCGATCCGGTCGTGACGATGATGAACCACTGGACAAGTTCGGAGGCGACCATGCCGATCGTCGTATCGATGCGCATGTTCCGGATGAAGTGCGGTCCAATGCGCGGCTTGCCGTCTTTATTGGTTCGAACGCGCGCCGCGATTTCTTCTTCGACCTCTTCGGACGCCTGCCAAAAGAACATGTACGGCGAAATCGTCGTGCCGAACACGCCGGTGACGATGAACAGGAAAGCGAACGTGAATTCCATATGCGGAACGAGCGTAGCGTGCAGGATCTCGCCCCACGGTTCGGCAATGATGAACGTCGTCACCGGATAGGACAGCAACGCAAGCGCCAGCCATTTCAGAATTTTCGCGTAGATCTTGTAGGTTACCCAGACTTCGAGCGTCACCACCAGTACCGTGGTGAGCGCGGCGTAGAAAAAGAACGGTGCCGGGACAACGAGCTGCGCGGCGGCGGCGACGGCGCCGATGTCCGCGCCGATGTTGATGATATTGGCGACCAGCACGAGGATCACCGTGCCGATCAGGATCGAACGGGTGTAGTGTTCCTTGATGATCCCCGCCAGCCCTTTGCCGGTTACGAGTCCGATGCGGCCGCAACATTCCTGCACCGCGAGGAGCAGGGGGATTTGGTAGAGCGCTGTCCAGAGCAGGCCAAAACCGAACTGCGCGCCGGTCTGGGAATAGGTCGCAATTCCCGATGGATCGTCATCCGCGGCGCCGGTAATGAGCCCCGGTCCGAGAATTCTGAACAGCCAGGAAATACCGCCCGTTAGGGTCCTGGCGCCATGCCGGCCCTTGGGGCGGTGTCGTATGGCGAACCTGCGCAAAGGACCTCGCGTGAATCGAAGCTACGCCGAGTTTTTAGAGCAGGACGATCTTCGAAGAAATCAACTTTGCAACAAACGCGACGATTTTTCGTGACTGGGGCGCGCTTCCAGCAATTTGTCCAACTCGCCGGGAAGCCGATCGACCGTTCGTCCAAGCGAAACGTTCGCGAAGGATCGACGTTCAACGCGAAGGATCGACGTTCAAGGAACATGCCTCGACGGCGATCGCTAGAAGAACTTGATCGCATCGATCTGGTGGAGACGCGACGAAAAGCATGCAGCCGCGGCCGATGCCTGATTGCCGCGCCGAAGTTTTGCGCAGTGGCGTGCCGTCGGGCGCGTCATTCACTCAGCATTCGAACCTTCGAACATACCGGCGGGCTTGCACGCCAATATCAGGGCTGGTATAGAAGCGACGGGCATGGAGTCGCCCAAATTTGCCCAGAGGCTAATGACTCCTACCGCGGAGATCGCGGTGGGGTCACGTCAGGAACCCGCCGTAAAGGTGGGCTTTTTGTTGCCTGGCTTGGCGTAAATCGCCAGCGCGAGCGACGCATTGACATTCTCCCCAATCGCTCGCGCCCACGGCACCCGGCCGCGATCTCCGCTTCGGTCTTTACTGCCTGCCGGGCCCAGGCTGCGGCGCAAAGGTGAGATCTTATGCCTGACCGTGGTCTGCGCGACGTTGCATCCCGGGGTTCGAGAATTGGCGAGGCATTGGCGAACGGCTTACGCAGCAGGAGGAAGGGCGAGCCGCCGCTCGTGCTGGTCGGCAAAGAGCAACGCCACAGCCTCGCGCCCGCGCTTAGATCGATCTAACGTCGCCTTCCAGAGCGTTCCATGCCGTTCCAAAGCATCTTATTCGAACATCCCGAACAGGCTTTGCCGGACGAGACGGTCGGCGCACCCGACTTTTTCGCGGATCTCAATCTCGGCCAGATCGTCGATGCAATCTGCGCCGGGCGGGAAGAATATGACCTGAAGCCGTTCTTTTACCGCTCGCTGCGCAGCCCCGACGCCATCAGGTATCGGCACGAGGTGATGCGCGATCTCGAGAATGCGGATCTGCTCGGGCCGGTGAGCGCCTTCGCCGAGAAGCTGCGCGAGATGCGCGCCCGTTTGGCGCAGGCCGACAAGCTCTACTACAAATATCAGAAGGAAGCGTGGTTCCTGGACGCAGTCGAAACCTATTGCGATGCCGTTCAGCGTTTTGCCGAGGAGCTCGCCGCCGTCGCTCCGCCGTCGCGCGGCTTTAGTGCGCTACGCAGATATTTCAGCGCCTATGTTGCCGCGCCGAACTTCACGTCGCTTTTTGCGGAGACGAAGCGAATCAAGGCGGCTCTGGCTAGCGTCAAATATTGCGTGCTGATTCGCGGGCCGAGCGTCACCGTTCGCAAGTATGAATCAGAGGGGGATTATAGCAAAGAGGTCGAAGAGACGTTTGCGCGATTCAACGAATCGGCGGTCAAAGACTACCGGGTCGAGTTTTCGGAATGGCCCGACATGAATCACATCGAAGCACAGATTCTGGAATTCGTCGCGCTTCTGTATCCGGAGATATTTTCCAACCTCGACGGCTATTGCGCAAAAAACCGGAATTATCTCGATCCGACCGTGTCCGCATTCGATCGAGAGGTGCAGTTCTACCTCGCCTATCTTGAGCATCTTGCCGCCTTCAAACGCGTCGGTTTGCAGTTCTGCTATCCGGAGGTCTCCGAGCACAGGGACATCTATAGTTCCGAGGCGTTCGACCTCGCGTTGGCCCACAAGCTCATTGCCGAAAGCAGGCCGGTCGTCTGCAACGATTTCTACCTTGGAGGCCGCGAGCGCATATTCGCGGTCTCCGGTCCCAATCAAGGGGGCAAGACGACGTTTGCCCGCACCTTCGGACAGTTACATTATCTTGCAAGCCTTGGCTGTCCGGTTCCCGGCAAAGAGGCGCGGCTCTTTCTATTCGACCGGCTGTTCACGCATTTCGAACGGGAGGAAAACATCGCCAATCTGCGCGGCAAATTGCAGGACGATCTGATCCGAATTCACGATATTCTCGACCGGACGACGCCGAAAAGCATTCTGATTATGAACGAGATTTTCACCTCGACGACGTTGCAAGACGCGATCTTTCTGAGCGAAAAAATATTGGAAAGAATCCTGGAGCTGAATTTGTTGTGCGTATGGGTGACGTTTATCGATGAGGTGGCCGCCTACAGCGAGCAGGTGGTCAGCATGGTGAGCGGCACCGACCCGCGGAATCCAGCGTCGCGCACGTTCAAGATTCTACGGCGCCCAGCCGACGGACTGGCGCACGCAATGGCGATCGCCGACAAATACGGTCTGACCTATGATCGACTGAAGGAGCGCCTCCACGCATGAAAGCGTTCCTCATGTATGGCGATCGGGACTTCGATCCGAAATGCGCATTGCCTTGGAACGAGGCGGCGCTGACCCAGGATCTCGAACTCGAAACGCTGTTTGGCGGAATGGCGCGCGGCGACAGGTTTCTCTTCGAAGTCGCAAAGGTGACGCTATTGTGCGGATTGGAGAACGATCTCGATACAATCGTGTATCGGCAAAACATCCTCTGGGATTGCCTGCGCAATCCCGGTGTCGTGAGGGCGATCTACGACGTCGCGGTGGCGGCGATCGAGGGCGAGAAGGGGAGCTATTGGAGCTTTTTCGGCAGCAAGTATCCGGGCGGCATTCTGCATCGCGCCATCGAAGCGCTGCAGATGTTCGTGACGATGCTCAAAAAGCTGAAGGACATCGCCGGAGAGCACGCCGGTAAATTCGAATCGAAGGGCTTTCAGGATTTCTTTGCGATGTTGCAACGCGAGCTCGATCCCGCTTTCTTCGCGAGAATCGACGAACACTTGAAAGAGCTGAAATTTCGCGACGGAATCCTGATCAGCGCCGACTTGGGAAAAGGCAACAAGGGAACCGGCTACGTGTTACGCAAGACGCCGGTGCAGAAGCGCAATCTGATCGATCGGATCTTTGGCCCGAAAGCGCCCGGCTACACGTTTCACCTTCACCCGCGCGACGAATCGGGCGCCAAAGCGCTGTCCACATTGAAGGACCGAGGGCTCAATCTCGCCGCCAACGCGCTTGCGCAGTCGGGCGATCACATTCTGAGCTTCTTCAACACGCTGCGCACCGAACTCGCTTTCTATCTTGGCTGCGTGAACTTGCATGAGCAACTGTCGAAAAAAGGCGAGCCCGTCTGCTTTCCGACGCCGACGAACGAGCCGATGCTTGCCTTCGGCGGGCTCTACGACGTCTGCCTGAGCTTGAAGATGGCGCAGAAGGTCGTCGGCAACGACGTGAACGCCGACGGCAAGGAGCTGGTGATCATCACCGGCGCCAACCAGGGCGGAAAATCGACCTTCCTGCGCAGCATTGGCCTCGCGCAGCTAATGATGCAGGCCGGCATGTTCGCCCCGGCGGAATCCTTCCGGTCCAAACTCTGCGATCGGCTCTTCACGCATTACAAGCGCGAAGAAGACGTGACGATGAAGAGCGGAAAGTTCGACGAGGAGCTGAGGAGGATGAGCGAAATCGTCGATCATATCACCGCATCTTCGATGATCTTGTTCAACGAGTCGTTTGCGGCCACCAACGAACGCGAGGGATCGGAGATTGCCAAACAAATCGTCACCGCCTTGTTGCAACGGCATGTGCGAATCTTCTTCGTCACGCATCTCTATGAATTTGCGCGCGGGCTCTGCGCCATGAGACTGCCAAACGCGATCTTCCTGCGCGCCGAGCGGCGCGCCGATGCGGTGCGCACGTTCCGGCTGGAGGAAGGAGAGCCCTTGCAAACCAGCTACGGAAGAGATTTGTATGAGGCGATATTCACCGGCCAGGACGAGCCCCCAAACCAATATGCCGCGCCGATGCGGGGGCGGCGCTGAGCAGCGCGCGAGAATCCGATGAAGCGGGTCGGTACCGCACGAACGATCGCCGACATCGAATTTGTCATCGACGCGCCAAGCGTCGGCGGCCCGCGACGCTGCTGGCAGGCCTATGGCGTCGAGTGCCGGCGCGATCGACACCGATTCACCGGCCCGACCTATTCCTTCACGATCGACCTCGTCGACCTGCGGCTCGCCAAGGCGAGCGGGTCCTGGCACGCCGTCATCGTCAGCGAATCCTGGCATGCCGGGACGGACGACACCAACATCCGCAACAGCAAATGGCTGAAGGTTCTGAGTGGCAAGGCATCCGATCTGACCACGTGGATGCGGCGCAGCCGCTCGATGAAGATCGATACCGCCGCACCGCGCCGCGCCGAGCCTTGATGCGGTTCCGGAAGATTGTTGCGAAGGTCGACATCGTTTCGGGCTGGGGAGGCAGATGAAACTAGTTCTTACGCGCCACGGGCACGTCGAGGGGATCAATCCCGAACGGTTTCGCGGGCGCACCGATTTGCCGCTGACGGAGCTCGGCCGCGGCCAAGCGAAAGCCGTCGCGGCGCGCATTGCGGCTTTATGGACGCCAGCGGCCATCTATACGAGTCCCATGCGCCGCTGCGTGGCGACCGGCGACGCCATCGCCGAAACGTGCGGCGCCGAACGCCACTTGCTCGAAGATCTCAACGATCTCGATTACGGCCTATGGCAGTGGGAGACGTACGAGGCTATCGCGCGCGCCTGGCCTGTGCAGTTCGCCGCCTGGAAATCGACGCCGCATCTCATTCGATTTCCGGACGGCGATTCACTTCAGGATTTGGTTGCCCGCACTGCGAACGCGGTGCGATTTGTCCTTTCCCGCCACGCGTCGGAGACGGTGGTTCTCGTCGGCCACGACAGCGTGAACCGCGCTTTGCTTCTTCAGCTCCTCGATCAGCCGCTCAGCGCCTATTGGCGGCTGGCGCAGGCGCCGTGCGCCCTCAACGAGATCGATATCGTCGATGGAGTCATCCGCGTGCAGAGAATCAACGACACGAGCCATTTGACGTAAGAATTCCCAAAAAGACTGCGAGAAATCGCTGGCAACCGGTGGCGGCGAAGGGAAGGCTTCAGGCATCGCGGGGCTTGCCGGAAGTGGGAACGCCGTGCGATCTTTGCCGAGGGTTGAGCCGGCCGCGCCCCGATAAGCGGAGACTCCCATGTCGGATCCTATCCGGATTCTTTCGATCGACGGGGGAGGTATTCGCGGGATCATTCCCGCCATGGTGTTGCAGGAACTACTCGGCAAGCGTGACGCCAAGGATGTGTTCCATCTGATCGCAGGCACGTCAACAGGAGGCATCATCGCGTGCGGCTTGGCAAAGCCAAAGTCCGTTCCGATCCGGGAGATCATCGATCTCTACGTGGAATACGGCAGCCAGATATTTCGCAAGCGTCCCTTCCAGGCGGCGATCAATCTCTTTCGTCCGAAATATTTTCCGCGAGCATTGGAGCATTACCTCTCCGCACAGCTCGGCGATGCCATGCTCTCCGACGTGCGCGGCATCGAATTGCTGGTGCCGAGTTACGCAATCAAATTGCCGACAAAGCAGCCGAACGGCGATACGCGCGCCCCGATGTTCTTTCGCAGCTGGCAGGCTCGCGGCCTATTGCTCGGGCCGGATGCCCGCAAGGAAGAGTACGACTTTTGTCTCGAATCGGTGGCGCGCGCCACGTCCGCGGCTCCGACTTTTTTTCCGCCCGCAAACATCCGCAATCGAGCCGGACAGTCGTTTAGCATGATCGACGGTGGGGTGTTTGCCAACAATCCGGCGATCGCCGCGCTCGTCGAGGCATATCATCTGTACCACTCGACGAATTTCTTGGTTGTTTCCTTGGGCACCGGGGAGCAGCAAATGCGCATTCCCGCCCGCGCCGCAGCCAAATGGGGAGAGATCGCCTGGATGCTGCCCATCCTCTCCGTGTTAACGGACGGCGTTTCCGACACTGTGTGTTTCGAGACGGAGGAATTGTTGCGCGACTCGCATTACCGATTCGATGTCCCGCTCGGCTCGACAACCGCGCAGGGCGAGAGCGTGGACGAACGATTGGATGACGCCTCGCCGGCCAATATTGCCGCACTTCAAGACAAGGCGCGGCAACTCATCGAAAGCAGCCGCTTGCAAATTCGCAATTTGGCAAATTTGCTACAGACGCCGAAAGCCGACGTACGACCGGCCGGCTTCCTCCCGAGAATAAGCATCTTCGCTGCCCGCGCCGAGGATTGATGTACCGGCGTGCATTCAGGTCCCGCAAGGCGCTTTCGGGTTCGGGCGCGCGTTGGGGAAAATCGCGTTACGAGTCCGAGGCAGGCTGATACATATCATCGTTTTCCCGCAGCTCGTTCGCCGACCAAATCACGGCCAGCGGTAATGGCTGCTGGGGCTTGAGCTGCTTGTCAGAATCCACCATCTGGGTTTCGACCCACTTCGAGCATTGGTTTTTGACCGCGTCGAGGATTCGCCTCTCGATTTCGGCCGGCGAGGCCATTCCAGAGCCAGAAGCCGTTATCGAATTCACATTGTCGGACAAGCAGTCGAAGACGATGCGTTGGGCGCGATAATGCAGCGCATAAGCATCCGAATCGCGCCGAAACAACGGCTCGAAGGAAGCGGTAGCAACCTCGGCGGCCTCTAAGAGAGAGCGTTCGGTGTCCTCGCGCACATTGTCTTTGAGATTGCCATAGGTTTGGTAGAGCCGTTGCATAAACAGCGTTGAAGCGCTGTTGGCAGCCAAAAGTTCCGAGGTCTCGAACAACTGCGCATGAACTTCGCGGGCCCCTTCGTTGATCATCGAGGTGAGATCGCTCATGGCGACGGTGCCCTTTGTTCCTTCGAAGAATTCGCCTAGCTTGCCGCTCACCCGAGCAAGGATCATCACGCGCAAACGTTCTCCCGTCCAATTCTCGCCGCGGAAGGTTTCAAACCTGGCCAGTTTGGTGCGCAAGATCGAATCGGTGAGCGCGTCGAGAATGGCGTGTTCGGTGACGTCACCCTTGTCCGAGTCCTTGGCTTGCTGGTTCTGCTGGATGGTCTGGATTAGGGCATCAACTTTGCCCGTATAATCGCGGTCGTCTTCGCT
This sequence comes from Methylovirgula sp., assembly GCA_030038595.1. GTDB lineage: Bacteria > Pseudomonadota > Alphaproteobacteria > Rhizobiales > Beijerinckiaceae > Methylovirgula. The sequence goes on along the minus strand of JASHSW010000167.1, from coordinate 4,435 downwards.
CGTGTCGGTGTTGCTGGTCAGATCGTCGTCCGAGGTACCGACCTCGCCAAGCGATTCGCTCGCGGTTATCGATTTGAGGACGGCGGTTTGGTCGTGGCTCGACGGCGGCGCGAGAGACGCCAAAGCGCGCTGCGAATCGCTGTCCGAGGTGCTGCCCGTATCTTCATTCGATCTATCGGAATGGCTGCTCGAATAATGATGACGATGTCCATAGTGACGATAGAGGCCGCCGCCGCTAAGGGCGCCTCCGAGTAACCCGTTGACAATGCCAAACTGCGCTCGGGCCGGCCCCGAATCGCCGGCAATGAACGAGCCCAAGGCAAATGCACCGACGAGGGCTAAGCTCGAGCCCCTCAGAAGATTTTGCCAGACAGTCATGGGAATCTCCCAACGGTTACCGGTTGAACTTTACTCCTGACAATCGATACCTTCAACTACAGCGTGACAATACGCAGACTCATCGCTCGCCCGCCTGGGCGGCCTTGATTTCCTGGAAGATGAGGTCGGCGAACGGCACCTTATCCTTCCGCGCCAGTTCGAAGCTGTTGATGAGCACGCGGCGCATGGTCGAATTATCGTAGCAGCCGGTCTGCCGTTCGAGACTGCGAAATTGCGGCTCTGTAGGAGATTCGGAACGGCCCCAGTCCCAAACCCAGACCGGCTTGGGCCAAGTGATGCCGTTGACGATGTTCGAGCAATTCAACGGCACCTCCAGTTGGCGGACCTTCACCGTGCGGGTCTGCGGGTCGACCGTTCCGTAGAAACGCTGCAGGCGATCGATTTCATCCGGCGTCAGCAAGGGATTGCCGTTGACGTCGACTGCCTGGCCGCTGACGGCCATTTCAGCCAACAGAATGCCCGCCTGAATTTCGTAGAAAGGATCGCCGTCTTGCGTCGTGGGATCCGCCTCGACGGATAGTTTGATCGCCTCATAGGCATATTGCATGGCCTTCAGGGGATCCTTGGGACCGAATTCGCCATTTCGATAGATCTCGGCGAGAGCCACCGCGGCGCGCGCGCAACCGTGTTGAAGCGCCCGGTTCAAGAGGTCGACGACCTCGTTCTCGCCGTTCTCCGGATTGCTCAGGATCTTCCCGGAGCGCAATCGATCGGCGAGATCGATTTCGGCGTCTTCGTCGCCGCCGTGCGCCGCCAGCCGGTAATAGCGAGCCGCGATTTCGGGCTGGGCAATCGGAAGACCCCAGCCCTTCTCCATCATAATCGCCAAATTGTATTGGGCGGTCGGATCGTTGTCTGCTGCGGCGCGCCCGAACCACAAAAGCGCTTGGTTGTAATCTCGAGAAACGCCGGTCGTTCCCGAGCCGCGGCCAGTGAAATAGAAATATCCAAGATCACGTTTGGCGATCGTCGAGCCGGCCTCGGCGGCATCTTTTGCCCGCGCTACGGCGCGGCTGGGGTTGGGGACAATGCCCAGCCCAAACCAAAGCGACCAGGCGACTTCGGTCATCGCCGGCACGAAACCGCCTTCGGCCGCCTTTGCCATCCATTCATAAGCCTGGCGGAAATCCCGCGAAATGCCGAATGAGCCGTCTCTATAGCGCAACCCAAGTTCGTACATTGCCGGCGCAAAGCCTTGCTCGGCGGCCTCGTTCAGATCCTTGTTGCCCTCGTCCTGGTTTTGGTCCGTCGGATCGATATAGCCGAACAGCGCCAGACTATAGAGCGCCGCCACATAGCCGCCATTGGCGGCATCGCGGAATGCGGCGCGCGCCTCGGTCAGTTTCTCCTTGAATTGTTGCTGAAGCACCGCTTTGCGCTGCGGATCCGGATCTTCGGTCGGCAAAGCATAAGCGGCAGCTTCTTCCGCCCGACCGAGGTTGAAAAGAAACCGCGGCACCCGCGGATTGTTCTTTATAGCTTTCTCGCAGGCCGGGATCGCCGTATTGAAATCGATGCTCGCCAATGATGCAACACCGGGTACTTCCGGAGGCCGGGCGGTATCCGCGTCCGATGCGGCCAGCCGGTCGCAGTCGTCAATCTGCCTGTCGATCGGGATCACGGTCGATCTGGTTCCTTGCGCCGAATTCACGAGGTTGAAGAGCGCGTGCCGCGCCAGCTCGGCGGTCGAACAGTTTTGGAATCTTCGCAAATGACGCTCGAGCGTCTCGCGCTCGGGATTTTGGCTGATTTGCTTCCAATCGTCCTCGGCGCCCTCGCATGCCTGCTGTGGCAGCGGGAATCGTTCAGCCCCGACCGAATCGACGAGCGCGAACGAATCGGCCGTTCCCAGATTCTGGAAATACTCGGGATTCTGCTGATAGCCGCCTTTAGCGGCGAACCTATTGACCACGAGCTTCACGCGGTCGCCCAATTGCGTGAGAGTTTGGCCAGGCCGTTGCATCTCGGACCGTAAGACCTCGGTGAACAGCGAATTCCGCCCAGAGTCATCCGTTCGGAGACTCTCGATTGCCGTCTCGCCGAAGGAGGCGGAGAAAAGGACGAGAAATCCGCTTGCAAGCGCGCCGCTGGGCAACAGGCGGCTACCGGAGTCCGGCCCGCGCTGGATTTCGCGAATGTCCTTCATCGGCCGCGGAAGCGAGCGGCAGGCATCGAGCACGACGAACGCAACCTTCGGTTTCTTCTGGGCAAGCGATTGCAGAACGTCCGTAACGGAAACGCCGTCCTTCGGGATCTCGTCCGTCTCGTAGTTTCCCTCGAAGGAGGGCATTTTGAGTTCGACGATGTCGTTGTTGGAGCGATCTGCCGGCAAGAGTTGCCCGCGCGTGTAGGTCTTGAGACTCTCCAGATCCGCAAGCAGGAGGTAATTGGTATTGGTGGCTTCGACGCCGGTTCCGTGACCCGAGAAAAAGAAAAAGACGATATCGCCTTCGTTCACGGTCTTGAGGAAAGCCTGGAATTTTTTGTCGAAATCGTCCTTGTTGCGGATGTCGGTGGCGAGCGTGACGTTCTTTTTGTCGAATCCAATATCTTGAAGGTCTTTGGCGATGTCTTCGGCATCGGCATCGGAACGTGTAAGCCTCTGGATATATTCGTCGCTGTACTCCTGGACGCCGACGACGAAAGCCCTGCGCGTCGGCGTGTTCGTATCCTCGGCAAGGCAAGAGCTCGCATAGGCGAAAGCCGCCAAAGCCAAACCAGCGAGCATGCTGATGTGCAGCCCCATTCCATGCTTTCTCATGACCTGTCCCCTGCCGTTCGACGGTTACGCAACCATGCCCCGTTCTTCTACTTCCACCGCGCCGTTCATGGCGAGAGTGTCCGTGCGACGCGAATTCCGATATTGGGAGAGTCCCGATCGTTGGCGGTATCCCAGGAGCGCGCCGCAGCGCGTAAATTCTCCGGCTTATCCGCCCATGAGCCGCCGCGGATCACGCGGTCCGCGCAATCTCCCGTAAGCACAGGGGCGGCCGATTGTCCCGAATTCGGTGTAGCGTTCCAACAGTCCTCCACCCATTGCTGGACATTTCCCAGCATGTTGTAGAGGCCGAACGGATTGGGACCGCCGGTATCGACAGGCACGGTTTGCTGCTGGCGTTCCGCTTTTGCGCTGCCCTCGTAGACATATCGCGAATCGTAATTGGCGACTTCCGGGCGGATCGATCCGAACCAAAACGGCGTATTCGGACAGGTCGTGCTCGTGCAACCGCGCGCCGCATATTCCCATTCGGCTTCGCTGAGCAGACGATACGGCGCGCCGGTCTTTTTCTTGAGCCAATCGACATAGGCCTGTGCATCGTTCCAGGAAACGAAAATGACCGGACGATTGCCGCGCCCAAAGCCGTAGTCGTCGGGCGAATAGTGGTTGCAGCCGCCGTCGGCGACGCAAGCGCCCCACTCGTCGAAGGTGACCGCGTATCGTCCAACTGCGAAGGGCGCTGGGATATCGACCTCGTGTCGGCCCGCCTCATTTCCTTGGCGGCCCGGTTCGTCGACCGGCGAGCCGAGAATCGCCGATCCGCGCGGCACCACGACCATCTCGGGACACTGCGCGCATTCCTTGAATATCTGTCCGCCGCGCGTACTGAGATTAAAGGGCGGCGGCGGCCCGACCTGCACCCCCTGGCTCTGTGGCGCCGAATTCGCCTTTAAAGGTACGATCGGCACCAGAGCCGCGGTTTGAGCGAGCGCCTGCGTGGGGTGCGGCGAAACTGCGCTAGGCTGCATCGGCGGCGATTTCGGTGCGGGTTCTTGCGGAGCCGGGATCGCGGCAACCGTCGTTGTAGCGGCGGTCGCCAGGCTCTGATGACCCGGACGACTTTGGAACAGGAAAAACGCTATGCCCGCGGCGAGTACGGCGACGCAACCGGCCGCGATGAGAGGCATCCGGCCAATATTCGGAAGCGGCGCACGCTGCGGCGGTGGCTGCGCCGGCTGCGCCGCCCGGATCGGCTCCGACGGCACCGGCCGCCCGGCAGATTTCTCGATCGACAGAATTCTATCGACAAGACGCTCA
>JASHSW010000166.1 GCA_030038595.1 Methylovirgula sp. | reverse complement strand
GAGCGAGATCGGCGTCCCGTTCTGGATTCTTTTTCTTTGCCGTGTTCTCTTTCGGCGCCGCTTCTTGGATCCCCGACGCGATGTCACTTACCCTCGTCATCGCCAACAAGGTCTATTCCTCGTGGTCGTTTCGGGCATTCATCCTGATGCGGCATTTCGGGATTCCGTTCGCGGAAATCGTGATCCCGCTCGGCCGGGAGACGACGCGCGCCGAGATCCTGCGGCACTCGCCAGCCGGCAAATGCCCTGTGCTGCGCGACGGTGCGCTCACCGTTTGGGATTCGCTGGCGATCATCGAATATCTTGCCGAACGGTTTCCGGATCTGCCGATCTGGCCGGACGAGCCTGCGGCACGGGCGACGGCTCGATCGCTTGCCGCCGAAATGCATTCGGGATTTGCAGCGCTTCGCGCCAATTTGCCGATGAACATGCGCCGCCCGGTGAAGCGGCGCGAAATGTCGCCCGAGACGCGCGCCGACATCGAGCGGATCGAAGCCGCCTGGGCGGCTGCGCGGCAAAAGTTCGGAGCCGGAGGCGACTTTCTGTTCGGCGATTTCTCGGCGGCCGATGCGATGTTTGCCCCGGTCGTGAGCCGGCTGCATGTTTATGACGTTCCAGTGGATGCTGCGACGCGCGCCTATATGGATCGCGTGATGGCGCTGCCCGCTTACCGCGACTGGCAAAGGGGTGCCGAGGCGGAGAACTGGCGGATCGACAAATACGAAGATCTCTAGCCGCCAGGCGAGGAGGTCGACGCTGCGGAGAGCTCAGATGCATATAAGCCCGCTGCAATATCTGCCGCTTACCCTGCCGTTCTTTCTGCTGCTTGTCGCCGTCTTCGTAGGGCTTGTGGCCTATATCGAAGTCCGCGCGGTGCATGATGCTTTCGCGAACGCCGGGATCGGAACGCGCGCCGCGTTGTTTCTGCTATTCGGCTCGCTGCTCGGCAGTTCGATCAACATCCCGCTCGTGGAGCTGCCGCCGGAACACATGGTCTCCGGCGAGGAGATCAGCTTCTTCGGAATGCACTACACGGTTCCGGTGGTGGTGGAGTGGCCGGGCACGATCATCGCCGTCAATGTCGGCGGCGCCGTCATTCCTGCACTGCTTTCGCTCTACCTGCTTCTCAAATATGACCTATGGATCCGTGCCGCAATCGCCACCGCCTGTGTCGCGGTCGTCGCGCACCTGCTGGCCACGCCCGTACATGGCGTCGGGATCGCCGAGCCGATCTTCGCGCCGCCGATTGCAACGGCGATCATCTCGATCCTTATCTCGCGCGCCCATGCGGCGCCGCTGGCCTATATCAGCGGCAGTATGGGCGTGCTGATCGGCGCCGATCTGCTCAATCTCGACAAAGTGCAAGGGCTTGGCGCGCCGGTTGCCTCGATCGGCGGAGCCGGGACATTCGACGGCATTTTCCTCACCGGCGTGATCGCGGTGCTGCTGGCGAGCTTCACGAGTCCGCGCCCGCAACCGGCGCGCGGTTGAGGGCGGGCGTGTCAGGTGGGGCGCTTCGATTGTTGTTTGGCCGCCGCATGATAATCGCGCCAGATCTTTTTCAGATCGACCGATGGTTTTGGGTAGGACATGTGAAAATCCTCCATGGTGTCGGCGAGAATCTGCGAAACCGCGAGATCGCGAAACCATTTGTGATTGGCGGGGATCACATACCAGGGGGCACGTTTGGTGCTCGTGGCGCCGATGGCGTCTTCGTATGCGGCGGTGTACTCGTCCCAATGTTCGCGCTCTTTATAGTCGGCCTCGCTGATCTTCCAATTGCGCGTTCGATCTTCGAGCCGCTGCGCAAAGCGGGCAAGTTGTTCATCCTTGCTGATGTGCAGATAGAACTTCACGACATGCGTGTCGTTGTCGGCGAGCTCGGCTTCGAATTCGCGGATCCGTTGGTAGCGTGTCTTCCAGGTTCGCTTGTCGATCAGCTTGTGAACGCGCTCGACCAGCACCGCCTCGTAATGGGAGCGGTTGAAGATCGCAATCTCGCCGCGCCCGGGCGCGTGAATATGTACCCGCCACAGAAAATCGTGGGCGAGCTCCTGGGGCGTCGGCTCTTTGAAGGCGGTAACCGTTGCGCCCTGCGGGTTCCAGGCGCCCATGACGTGGGTGATGGTGCCGTCCTTGCCCGCCGCGTCGGGCGCCTGCAGCACGACGAGCAGGGAGTGTTTGCGTTGGGCGTAAAGCAGCTTCTGCATGTCCGACAGTTTCTGTCGGGCGCGCTCGATCGTCTGTGTCGCCGTTTCGGCCGATTTCTCGTTTCCCTTGTAGGCGGGATCGAGTTCGGCGAGCTTCAACCTGCGGTCCGGCGCCACGGCGAATTTCTTGCGGAAGTCCATGAAATTCCTTTATCACATGGCGTGCGGAACGTCATGGCGCGCTCGCGGTTTTCGGAATTGGCGGGGAAGGGCATAATGGCGCAATGACGCTTCACCTCCTCAAGCTCTGTGTCGGGGTCGGCTCGATTGCCGATCTCGAAGCGCGCCACGCCAAACGGCGCCGCAAAAGTTTTTACGTGCATGTCACGCGCATGGTGCCACGCCGCGCCGACGAACTGCTCGACGGCGGTTCGCTTTATTGGGTCATCAAGGGAAGGATCACGGCGCGTCAGGCGCTGCGCGGCATCGAGCCTTTCGCCGACGCCGAGGGAGTCGGCCGCTGCCGCCTGCTGCTCGATCCGGTGCTCGTACCGGTCGTGCCGCGGCCGTTCCGCGCCTTTCAAGGCTGGCGTTATCTCGCCGATGCGGACCGGCCCGCGGATCTGCGCGGGGTCGCCGATTTGCCCGCCGAGTTGCGCCTCGAACTCGCCGCGCTCGGATTGGTTTAGCGGCCCAGCCACGCGAGGCGCGCCACCGGGGCCCGGACATTCGCCGATCGAGGGAGCGCCGCATGGGCACGGGAGAGAAGAAATCCGAACTCGCGGCGGGCACCGGCGCAAAGACCGAGATCGACCGCTTTCTTGCCGCAGCGGCAAATCTGCCGGCGCGCCATGGCGGCGGTCGCCTTGTCTTCGCCCTCGACGCAACGATGAGTCGCCAACCCACCTGGGATCTCGCCCAATCCCTTCAAGCCGAGATGTTTGCCGCCGCGGCCAATCTCGGCGGCCTTGCCGTGCAGCTCGTCTATTACCGCGGTTTTTCCGAATGCCGTGCTTCGCCGTTCCTCAGCCGCGGCGAGGGGCTCGCGGCTTGCATGACGAAAATCTCCGTGCGCGCCGGGCGCACGCAAATCGGCAAGATTCTGCGCCACGTTCGGGATGCGGCCAAGGCGGAGCGGATCGGCGCACTGGTCTTTATCGGCGATGCGATGGAAGAACAAATCGATGCTGTCGCAGGGCTCGCCGGCGAACTGGGCCTCTTGGGCGTGAAAGCCTTCATGTTCCAGGAAGGCCGCGATCCCGTGGCCGAGGAGGCCTTCCGCCGCGTTGCCTTTCTCACGCGTGGCGCCTATGCCGCTTTCGACTCGAACGCCGCTGAGCGGCTGAAAGCCCTGCTCGGTGCGGCGGCCGCCTATGCGGCGGGAGGCCTTGCCGCGCTCGAGGCACGCGGCGAACCGGAAGCCTCCTTGCTGCTGTCGCAGATGCGCTGATGTTCTACATCCTGGCTGGGTTTATCGTCTTTTGGCTCGTTCTTTCGGCGCTGCGCGCCGTTGCGCGCGCCAATCCCGCGGCGCTAATCCAAGCCCTGCGGATGAGCGGCGGCGGCGCGGCGCTGCTGCTCACGGCATTTCTCCTATTGCGCGGCAGGATCGACGTGGCGGTCCCGCTCGGCGGATTCGGCTTTTGGCTTCTCGCCAACCGCTCGCCGGGGGCTTGGTTCGGCGGCAGGGGTGCCGGGACAAGCTCACGGGTGCGTTCGGCGATGATCGAAATGGAGCTCGATCTCGCCTCCGGCGTGGTTCGCGGCGTGGTTCTCGCCGGCGCCGATGAGGGCAAATCGCTCGACGCGATGAGCTGGCCGCAATGCGAGGCGCTCTACCGGCTTTGTCTGCGCGACGATCCGGACGGAGCGCGGCTCCTAGAGGCGTATTTTGACCGCCGGTTTCCCGGATGGCGTGCGACAGGTGACGGTGGGGGAGACGCGCGGGGCCAACGCGCGCAGGCTGCGCCGCGACCTGGCGTGATGTCCGAGGATGAGGCTTATGAGGTCCTGGGCCTTCACAAAGGGGCTTCGCGCAACGATGTCGTGCGTTCGCACCGCTCGTTGATAAAGAAGCTCCACCCCGACCACGGCGGTTCCACGGACCTTGCCGCCCGGGTGAACGAAGCCAAGGACGTTCTGCTGCGCCGCCACCATTAACTCCTTACGCCACGCCGACAAATCTCAGTTTCCGAATTGGCTAAATTGTGCCTCGAATTGTTTAATTTTTGGTCGCGAAACAGGCGAAGCCGGATCGCTTGAGGCTGCGGCAGGCAGCCTGCGCGTCGTCGGCATCGAGTCCGGCGAAACGGGCCCGGTAAAGCGTCTGATCGCCCCTTTGCACTTTCTCGGTCAGCGGCTCGGCGGCATGCAGCGCGCTCGTCCCGTGCGCCTTGGCGCGGGTGAGCAGTTCGGTTGCCGCGGCCGCGTCGTCCGTCGCCCCGATCTGGATCATCCATGCGTTGTGCGCGCTCGTAGGACGAAGCGGATCAGTCACGACGTCGGCGCTTTCCTTCATCCCCGTGCGCCGCGAATCCTTGGCTGAGGACTGGTCTCCTTGTCCGATCGCTCCGGTATCTACGAACTTCTCGGTTGCTTCGTTCTTCAGCGCGGGGGGACCGACCTGCCAGCGCAACATCGACGGGGTGGTGGTCGATGCCGTCGGCCGTTCGGTCGAGCCATCGTAACCAGCGCGCCGCATCGCTCCGAGCCGCATGGGCTGCATCGGCATCGGCGTGCTGGATACGAAGGCGGGACGTGGGATGGGCGTCGGCGCGATGGAGGCGACGGGCAGGGGACCGGCAGCCGGGATGAACGGCGTATGCGTCGCCTCGATCGGCATTTCCGCCTCGCCGCCGCGCCGCATCTCTCGCTTGACTTCGGCGATCATCGGCGCGGTGCGGCGCCTCGAACCTTTGTCGATCTCGGACGCGATGAGGCCGGCCATGATCCGATCGCGGCTCGCGGCGGTCGTTCCGCCGAGCACGACGGCGACGATGAAATGGCCGTCGCGCTTCACCGAGGTCAAAAGGTTGAAGCCGGACTCGCGCGTATAGCCGGTCTTAATTCCGTCGAGCCCGTCGATGCGGCCGAGAAGATGGTTGTGATTGCGATTGACGACCCCGTCGTAAACGAAGGCCCGGGTCGAGAAATAGCGGTAGTAGCGCGGAAAACGTTCCTGAATGGCGCGGCCGAGGATGGCGAGATCGGCCGCCGTCGTGATCTGCGCGTCGTTGGGCAGACCGGAGGCGTTGGCGTAATGGGTGTGGGACATGCCGAGCGCATGCGCTTCGCGGGTCATCATCGCCGCGAATGTCGATTCGTCGCCGCCGATATCCTCGGCGACCGCGACCGCGATGTCGTTGGCCGACAACGTGACGATGGCTTTGATTGCGTCCTCGACGCTGATCGTCGCCCCCGGCGCGAGCCCTAGCTTGGTCGGCGCTTGCGCGGCGGCGTGCGCCGAAATCGGTATGCGCGAGTCGAGGTGAAGATGGCCTTTTTCGAGATCCTCGAAGAGCAGATAGAGCGTCATTACCTTGGTGATCGAGGCCGGGTGGCGCAACGCGTCCTCGTTGCGCGCGTAAAGGATGCGCCCCGAATTGCCGTCGACGACGATCGCTGCGAAATTGCCGGGGGCGGGCCGCGCCGCGCCTGACGCGCGCCTGTGATGCGCGCGGAATGCCGAGCGCCAAACCCGGTGATGGGCGTACCCTCGATGGTGGTGGTGGCGATGATGGGCTTGGGCCGAGGGAGCGAACCAGGCGAACGAAAAGCACAGACTGAGCGCTACGAGCAGGGGGCGAACTCCCCCGCGACCCTTTACCATGACGCGGTCTTCCCTGATCTTGCCGTCCAAACTCGCCGGCAAAAGGGAAACGCCCCGATGCGCCGACCAAAGAGCCTTTCGAAATCAGATCGTTGGAGAATTCGCGCCGAAGCTTGCCAGGGCGCGCCGCTCCTGGGCTGCGAGGCAGCGGCGGCATCGCCAAACTCGCCCCAACAGTCCGATAAAGAACGCTAAATCCTGCCGGTTACTTGGGCGTTAATGGAATCGGAAAGGCTTGATCGAGAAGTCCCAGGACGGGATTCTTTGTTGCGACGCAAAAATGTTCTTGACGTCAATTGTGCAATGCACTATATCCTCGATTGTGAGCTGGCGGGCCTGCGGCGTGCGGGTGCTGCCCGGCGACCCAATGCCTACCCCTCCCCAAGGAGTTGACGATGACTTCGAATTTTGAGGAATTCCAGAAATTCGGCAAGGAACAGCTTGAGACCGCGAGTTCGGTTGCCGCTTCTCTCGCCAAAGGCTTCCAGACGATTGCCGCCGAGACGACCGACTATTCGAAAAAGTCGCTCGAGAGCAACTCTGCCTATATGGAGAAACTGCTCGGCGCCAAGTCGCTCGACAATGCCATCCAGATCCAATCCGAATACGCGAAATCGGCGTATGAGGGGTTCGTAGCGCAAGCCACCAAACTTGGTGAACTCTACACGATTCTCGCCAAGGAAGCCTTCAAACCGGTGGAGAGCGTCTTCGCCAAGGTTCAGGCTGTGGCAACCAGCACGAAGTAAACGCCCGCCAGCCACCCGAGGCTTCCCCCGTAATCGGGTCGCCGTTTGCGTCTCGCGATTGCGTCCTCGGCAAGAAGGCTCGACTCCGCGTCGAGCCTTTTCTTTTGCGCTTTGCCTGCCGCCGACGATCGCCGCATATGGCCGAATTCGCCCGAATCGGGCCAAAACATCAATTGTTTGCCAATGTCATTAAGCCGCACCGCTGGACCGGAACGTGCTAGTGTCTATTTTGCATGGGAGGAGCCGGAAGCGCGCCTGCCTCGACGAAATCGCGGGTAGTCGGCGAGGGCGAACCGGAGTTATTATTTATCGATTGAGCGAAGCGCCGGCCGCGATTCCCGGCGCCGGTGCCCGGCATGAATGGAGACGGAGGGATGCCGTTACGGGCGGCCAAAGATCAGCAGAGAGGCGGTGATCTCGGTTCGGGCGCCGGCACGGCGGTCATCGCGCGGCCGAAGACGCAGACGCGGCGGCCGAGCATGTACCGCGTCCTGCTGCTCAACGACGATTATACGCCCATGGAATTCGT